>JAACDH010000223.1 GCA_009936995.1 Rhodobacterales bacterium | reverse complement strand
GCGGCATAGATACTGTCGAACTCCATGAATACGGGGACCAGGCCCACGCCGACCATCGCCACGACGATACTGGAGACCCGAGCGGCGTTAAGCAGCTCGGGATCTGTCGCCTTTGGACGCATCGGTCGAACCACGTCGTTGACAACGATGGCGGCGATGGCGGTGATTAGTGAGTCGACCGTGGACATCAGCGCAGCCGTCAAAGACGCCATAATCAAGCCGAACACACCGGGTCGAGCCAACAGCTCGGCGGTGACGAAGAACACTGCGTCACCGGGCATGTCGGGGGGCATGACTCCCGCATGGGCCAACGCACGGCCGACCCAGCCTCCACTGGCAACCACCACAGCCGCGATGGGCATGAGCACGGCCAGCACGGTGACCGCCGCCTTGCGCCCATCATCGACTGAACGGGCCGCCATGAAGCGCATCAGGATGCCCTGATTGAGGAAGTAGAACATGGCGGAGTTGGCCATACCATCCTGCCAGAAGATGCCGACGCTGTTGTAGCTGGGGTCTTCGTTGAAGTTGGTGAACGCCGTGCGATGACCGCGCGGCATGTTCTCCCACAGCGGCTCCAAGCCACCCAGCTCATGGGCGCCGAGGACGAGCAGCAGCATGCCCGTGGCCAGCAACATTACGCCCTGAAACAGGTCGGTCATGATGACCGAGGCCTGGCCGCCGGCGCTCACGTAGATCGCGGAGATGCCTGCCACCAGCACCGCAGAGCCGAAAACCGGCCAGCCCAACAAGGTGTTCAGCGCCTTGCCCATGGTGAACAGGTTGATGCCCACGTAGCCCACCAAATAGAGCAGCAACAACGCGGTGATGATGCGACGCTGAGCCGCGCCAAACCGATGCTCGAAGTACTCTGGGATAGACGTGAGCCGGCTAAAGTACAGAATGGGCAGCCAGCCGAAGATGACCAAAGGCAGCCAGAACCAGTCGTTGAGGTAGGTTTGCGAGCTCGCGAGCCCGTAGCCCCAGGCGATCTTGCTGTATTTGACGAAGGAGGCCGAGCCGATGGTGGTGGCCACGAGGCTGGCGGCAATCAACCACCAGCTAAAGCGCTGTCCGCCGAAGAAGAAGTCCTTGGTGTTCTTCTGCCCCTGGCCAAACCAAACACCAATGCCCAGAATAGCCACAAAGTAGCCCACCATCACCGCATAATCGATGGGTTGGCCCAGCCGACCGGGCCTGAGTGGCTCGCCGGTGTACGGAACCGCCGGAAGTTCGCTCATCGGCGCGTACTCGAGGAAACCTTGGATGCCTGCGATTAACGCCAAGCCGCCTACGAGAACGAGGGTCCAAGGCGCCCGTGCCCCGCCACCCACGTATCCTTGGCGCCAGGCGAACATCATACCGACGGCGAACACCAAACCACCGATCGCGTATTGGTACAGATACGGGTCCATTTCCGGCCTCCCTGCGTCGGCTACATTGCACGGCAAGACAAGGGGTGCCAGTCGTCGTCTTCCGTGGCACCATAACGGCGTTGGCCAAAGGGCCCCGCCCCTTGCACTGGAGTGTCGCCATGACCCGCGTAACCATCCTCGCAGTACTACTCATCGTGGCTTGCGGAGGAGATAAATCCGACGACACCGGCACGTTGAACGTCACCACAACGCCGTCCACCACCGACACCGGGCCGTTCACCACCGAACCCACTACGTCGACCACGACAACGCCCACCACCACCACCACTACCGGCCCCCAGGCGATAGACTTTTGTCCCCCTTGGGCCGCCGCTACCGGGACCGTCATCAGTGTGGGGCCCGGCGACGTGGCCACCCTCCAGGCCACCCTCGACGGACTGTCTTCGGGCGACACCCTCGAGCTTCAAGACGGCACGTACGACACCTCGGGCCTCAGCATCACGGTGCCCGGCGTTACCCTGCGCTCCGCCAGCGGAGATCGCGACGCCGTCATCCTAGACGGCAACGATAGCGCGCCCTTCGTGCTCGGCCTGTTCGCCAACGACCTGACCGTGGCCGACCTCACCGTCCGCAACGCCTACAGCAACGGCATCTTGGTCCGCAGCACCTCGGCGTCCAGCGTCACCGGCGCCAACGTCTACAACGTGGTCGCCACCGACAACCTGGTCCGAGGGATCTCCATAGAGCCCTTCGCCAATGGCTTCGCCGACGACGGGACCATCGCCTGCAGTCGCATCGAACTCACCGACACCGGACGCACACGCACACGCAACCTATGCGACGTCGGTGGCATCGAAGCCCGAGAGGCCATGGGCTGGACCCTCCGCGACAACATTCTCGAGGGATTCTGGTGTGACTCCGGTACCGGACAGCCCGCCATCGCCGCCTGGCGAGGCAGCCGCGATACGCAGATTCTCCGCAACGCCGTGCAAGACAGCGCCCGAGGCATCAGCCTGGGAATGACGCAAGAGGTGCTCGCACGCAGCCACGACGACCTGCCCTGTACCGGCGCCCTCGCCCAGCACTTTGGCGGCAGCGTCATCAACAACACCGTCTGGGCCTACCGCGCAGAGCTGTTCAATTCGCTCAGCACCGTCGCGTTCGGCATCGCCATGGACAGCGCCTGCGACGCCTTGGTCCTGCACAACTCGGTCTACATCGACGCACCGCCCACCGTGGCCGCCATCATTCATCGGTACTCGACCACCTCTGGCTCGGTCCAGAACAACCTGGTCTCTCACACCGTCCAACGCACCGATGACGCCACCAGCTCGGCGATTCCCAATCTCGAGAACGAGCCGGGTACCTCTTTTCAGCAGATCACCAGCGGCGATATGCACCTGGCGCCTGGAGCCATCAACCCCATCGACTCGGCTACAGACATCTGGCTGACCCTGGTCCCCGACGACTTCGAGGGCATCCCTCGCGACGCGACACCCGACTTTGGCGCTGACGAACGCTAGGGCCGATACGCCACCGGCGCGCTGCCAACGCCCGTCTCGACGGACAGCATCTCGCCGCTGCTCCGATCCTGGACGAACAAGGTACGCGCGTCCCAGCCGCCCACACCGTTGCCCCAATGCAGGTTCGGAATCCAGAATGCCCCGGTCTCGATTGCCAACTCGGCCTCGCCACCCTCGGCCGGGAAGCGCCAAACCAGGCCCACCGTGTACTCGGTGACGTAGACGTTGCCACACTCATCGGCCGCGACGCCATCGAGGCCGCCATTGAACGTCTGGTACCCGTTGGAGAAGCCCGGATCGCAGACAAAGTTGCCATACACGGTGCCGCAAGTACCGTCGGCGAAGCCCTCGTAGTCGACGATGACACAGGGGTCGCCTGCGCTTAGTCCCTCACAACCTTGGGCCATGGCGTCTTCCCAGGCGATGGTGTCGCAGACAAGCACACCCTCCCAGGACTCTCGGCAGGTTCGATCGAGGCCCTGAGCGTTGCAGCCATCGTCTTGGGAAGCGCCCTCGCAAGCCACGATGACCTCAGCCGGGACCTTGGGACAGAACAACTGGCCATCGACCAACGAGATCGCGCACACGCTGTCGACCGGCTGACCCAGCGCAGAGGTGACACAGGCTTCACCGGCGGCTTTCGTGGCACATGCGCTGCTGTCGATGAACCACTCACACGCCAGACCCGCGCCGCCGTCGCGGCACTGCCCGAGTCCCACGAAGGGCAAGAAGCACTCGTCGCCTTCGAAGAGGCCATCACAGCCCCGCGAGATGCCACCACCTGGCGTGCGCCCGAACAGCTCGGCCGAGTCGGAGGCGCCAGTAAGATCGACGGCGTGTACGGTTCCACCGCCAAAGCTGCCCACGTAGAGTGTTTTGTGGTCCGGGGAGAGCGCCAGCCCGTTGGGATTGAGAAACCCGGTGGCGATGACCTCGTCGGCACCGCTGCCGGGGTCGACCCGACGTACTTGCCCCGCGTCTTGTTCGGCGACATAGATCCAGCCGTCGTCATCGACGGTGACCCCGTTGGGATAGGCCAGACCGCCCAAGATTCGCTCTTTCCCACCGGTATCGGGGTCGATTCGCTGAAGGCTGCCACCCAAGACGTCGGCGATAATCAGGAAGCCGTCTTTGTCGAAGACCGTGCCCGCAGACTCGCCAAAGCCAGGAGATATCGGCTCTTTCCCGCCCTCGAATGGGATGCGTACCACGGTGCCACTGTTGTCCGTGGCCCAGTAGTAGCCGTCGATGTCGATGGCGAAGTCTTCGGCAGTGGTGAAACCGCGGATCCGCTCGAACGAGAGCGGCAGTGAAGGCAAGGCGTCGCAGTCCACTGGTGGCACTTGGGGGACCGTCGTCGTAGCGGGGGGGGTATTTGTCGTGGAAACGGCAGGCTCGTCTTCGGGCCCCTGACAAGCCAACAGCATCAACAACGCGAATCGTCGCATCATTCCTCACCTCCATCGGCGTTCTCGCTGTCGATGGCGTCATCGAAGGCCAACAGGGGATGGGATTCGTCGCCATCCGCATCGACTACGTCTACGTGGGCGGGCGCGCCACCCAACCCATCGAGGGCCTCCTCGGCGTACTCACGCAACACGTCGACGGCCACGGCGTAACGGTCGGTCAACGTGGTGGGCATGTCTTCGGTGTACGAGATGTACATCCGGAAATCATCGAGCTCTCGGAAGAACGACTCTACCGGGTACACCGTTTCTGAGTCGAGCTCACAGAGCAGCGCCATATCGATGGTCTTCCAGCGATTATACAGTGTGTCGATGAAGGGCCGTCGGTCGCGGTGCTTGCTCCAGACGTGAATCAGGAATCGCTGCCGGGTCTCGAGGTCGTCGACAATGCGAGCGATCTCCATAGCGATCAGGCGGCGGAGTCGTTCGACACGAGGCGAAGTAGGTGTGCTCATGGTTCTGCGGTACCACACTTCACTACGCTCCCGCCAAATTCTGGACGGAAAGTCACAACGTTGTGACCCTTACTCCTCGTGAGAGACTGCAGCCAACGCACGCTGGTACACCGGGCGACGCTTGACGCCCATGGCTTTGGACACCGCGTCGCGAATGACCGAGGGAGACACGCCCGCTTGGGCAAGTGCGTCGACCAAATCCCAGATGCGGGGGTCTTCTTCGACCTCGCCGGCGCCCTCGATTACCAGCGTCATTTCGCCGATGACGTCGTCTGGATCGGCGCGGAGTGCCTGGAGCACCTGAGAGGCCGTACCCCGATAGGCGCGCTCCCAAACCTTCGTGAGGCTGATGTTCAGGCACACCTGCCGATCGCCCAGTGTCGCGACCACGTCTTGTAGCGTGTCGAGGATGCGATGGGGTGCCTCGAAAAACACCAGGGTGGCTTGCAGGGACCCGAAGGTCTCGAGGAAATTTCGGCGTTTACCACCCTGTCGCGGCGGAAAGCCGGCGAACAGAAATCGATCGGTGGCCATACCGCTGGTGATGAGCGCGCACAGGGGCGCCGACGGTCCGGGAATGGGCACGATCTGAATGCCGGCTTGAATGGCGGCGCGAACCACCCGAAAACCAGGATCTGACACCAACGGAGTACCGGCGTCGCTCATCAGGGCGACATCTTGACCTTGCTGCAAGCGCTCGACGATGGCCGATGCACGCTGCACCTCGTTGTGGTCGTGACAGCTCCAGATCTGCGGAACGTCAATCCCCACGGCGCCGTACAACCTGCGCGTGACCCGGGTGTCTTCGGCGGCCACAAGCTGGACGGACGCCATTACCTCGCGGGCCCGTAGCGATAAATCGTCGTTGTCACCAATGGGCGTGGCGACCACAAACAGCCGGCCTGTCTGCGGGTCAGGGTTCGGGGAGCTCACCGAACGCTAGAGGGAGAGGAGATCGACATACACCGTGCCGGTAGCCTCGTGCACATTGGGCGTGGCCAAGGCGCCGGTGAACACGGGGACCGGGGTTCGGACCGTGCCGGCGCGATCGACGTCGTTGCAGCTGGTTTCATACGCGAAGGCGTAGCCCACTTCGGTGGCCGTCACGCCATTGGACGTGAGGTAGGAGCCGAGGACGTAGGGAGCCCAGTCGACCGCCCAGTCGCCGCCGGACGCGGAGACATCGTTTTCGAGTTCGATCACGGTGTCGACCAAGGGGCCTAACGCCAAGCCCCAGGACTGCGCCATCAGGAAGTCGCGGATATCGACCGAACCAAAAGTGGAATTGTCGACCACGCCGCAGTCGGACACACCGTTGGAGAGGTTCAGGTCGAAGCCTTGGCTTAGGGTACCCGCGGAAGTCCAGACGACCGGCGAGGCCGACGAGGCCGAGGCGTCGAAAGTGACCGTACACGAGCGACCAAAGCTGTCGTTGTACATGGTGAACGTCACATACGCTGTGCTGGGCGCGTAGAGGGTGTCGCCGTTGGTGTCGTCGTTGTAGTCGCGCAGCATGCCGCCGAACACCAATCCGGCCCACGAGACCGTGGCATAGCGGGGCTCGTCGCCAGGCAAGCCAGGCACGTAAGCGGGGTCTTCGAAGACCTGGTTGGGCGGCGCGGAACACGAGGCGTCGTCGCTGCCGAGGAGGGGGTCGGTGCCGTCGGACACTTCGGCGCCGTCGAACGCGCCGCCGCCATCGGAGTCGGGCGCTGTGGGGCTGGTGCCGTACACGTTGACTTCGTCGCCGTCAGTGAGGCCGTCGGAGTCGGAGTCACGGTGGTTGAGTTGGGTACTGTTGGCCACTTCCTCACCGTCGAGCAGACCATCGTCGTCGGAGTCTGAATCGTTGGCGTCGCTGAGGCCGCCGAGGACCTCGGTGTCGTCGCTAAGCCCGTCGGAGTCGGAGTCGGTGGAGATGGGGCTGGTGCCGAACATGGCAACCTCCTCCCGATCCGTCAAGCTGTCGCCGTCTGTGTCTGTGAGCGTGGGGTCGCAGAAGTAGACTAAGATCTCGGAGCCATCAGACAGCCCGTCGCTGTCGGTATCGACCAAGTTGGGATCGGTGCCGTAGGCGAGGATTTCGTCGCCGTCACTCAGGTTATCGCCGTCGGTGTCGGGCACTGTTGGGAGGGTGCCATAGACGCCGAGCTCGTCGCCATCGAGGAGGCCGTCGCCATCGGTGTCGTCGGAGAGCGGGTCGGTGAAGTAGACCAACACTTCGTCGTAGTCGCTCAGGGTATCGCCATCGGTGTCGCGCAGGGCGGGGTCGGTGCCGAGGATGGCTTCTTGGGGGTCGAGCAGGCCGTCGCCGTCGGTGTCGGTCAGCAGCGGCGACGCGCCCTGGGCCACTTCAACGCCGTCGAGGACGCCATCGCCATCGGAGTCGCGCTGGAAGGGATTGGAGCCCCAGATTAGAATTTCGTCGCCGTCGGACAGGGAATCGCCGTCGGTGTCGTCGTTGTTGGGGTCGGTTCCCCAGCCGAACAGCTCTTCGCCGTCGCCAAGGCCATCGCCGTCGGTGTCGGTGGAGAGGGGGTCGGTGCCGTACACGAAGGCTTCGTCGCCATCGGAGATGCCATCGTCATCGGTGTCCCAATCAAGAGCATCGCAGAGGTGCTCGCCCTCTTGGGCGTCGAACAGACCATCGTTGTCGGTGTCCCGGATGCGCGGGTCGGTGCCGAGGTCGAGTTCTTCGTTGTCATGCAGACCGTCGCCGTCGGTGTCGTCGTTGGTGGGCTCGGTGCCCCAAACTTCGAGCTCGTCCCAGTCTCCGAGGGTGTCGAGATCGGTGTCGGCTAATGTGGGGTCGGTGCCATACTGAAGTACTTCGAGGTTGTCGGTGAGACCGTCACCATCGGTGTCGGCCAGCGTGGGGCTACTGCCAAAATCAACCTCTTCGCCGTCGAACAGACCATCGCCGTCGGTGTCGGGGTTGTTGGGGTTGGAGCCCCAAACGTTGCGCTCTTCGTTATTGGAGAGACCGTCGTGGTCGTTGTCGCTACCCGCCGAGACTGTTTCGCCGGAGGTGGCTTGACCACCCCCAGAGACTTCGGGGCTGGTGCACGCAGCGATGAGCACTGCGAGAGGTACGAGCAACGTGGAGGGCAGAAGAAGCTGGCGCATTGCAAATCCGGCAAGGGGAGATGTGACCCACGCAACTTATCACGCTCCGAGCCACTTGGTGCGCCCTAAGGCGACCAAGGCACTAGGATTGACACGGGACCGGCGTCCCAGCCGGTCTTAGGCGCCAAGAGGCCCCCTTCGGGCGCAATCTTTTCTAGCGTCCGGTAATTCCCAAAGACACCGTAATCCATGGGTTTAGAGCCTTGGAGTACCGCACCGTACTCCCCCAACTCGATGGCGTGGCGAATTTCGCCGACCTGGGCGTAATACGGTCCCTTTTTGAAATCGAGATCCCAAAGAGCGATGAGATGGAAGCCGGGGTCGTGTCCGCCCTGCACTGGAATCCAACTGGCGAACGGCGACAATACCGGACCGTCGACACGCGCAGTGGCGGCGACAAAGGCCGCTCCTCGTCCACGGTCGATATCTGTGGGAACCAACCCAGCCCAATCCAGGGTCCCAGCGCTCCACAGCATTTGCGCTCCCATGGCCACAGCAGCCCAGCGGCGAGGATGCGGAAGATCGGTCTGGTGTAGCCGGGTCATGGCGAGGGCAAAGCCAAGGCAAATGACCCAATGCAGCGGAATATAGACGTTGAGGTAACCACCGTTGTGCGCTCGCATAAGCGCCACCACGGCCAAGGCTGTGCTCGCCACGCCCAAACCGTAGACGGCCCTCCAGCGCCACTGGTCACGGCTGGTAAAGTTGAGCAGCACCGCGGTGGCTCCAGCCCCTAGCGCCCATGCGCCAAACGCTGCGGGGAACGGGTAAACGCCTTCGGCCGGGTTGCCATAGTTGTCGATCCACATGCTGAACCCAATACCTGTCCACACCGGCAGCACCACAGCAACCGAAGTCAGCAATCGGCTCGTCTTGGCCTGGCGCAACACAAACCAACCCGCCGTAAACGCCATGGCGACGGGCAGCGCATTACCGAGCTCGCGCGGCATTCCGGGGAGTACACGTTCCCAATACCGCGGATGACTGCTGGGAACATCGATGAGGTACTGAAGAAAATGGCCGTCGGAGCTGAATTGTAGCCAAGCGGTCATCAGTCCAGCGGGGACCGCCGCGACCCAACCAAATTGGAAGGCTGGTTTCCAGCCCGAGCGAACCCAAATGCCAAGAAGCATTGGAACGCTAAAGGCCGCGGTGTTGTGTTTCATTAGGAAGGCCGCGCACAACAACAGTCCAGCAACCATGGGGGCACGGCGGTGTCGTTCGAGACCAATGGCCAGAGACCAGCTTAAAAACGCCATACTCAAAGCATCGGGACGCACCAAGTCGAAGAAGGCTCCCGAGGCCGCGTAGGTACCCAGGAACGCCACACCCCCAAACAGGGCCATCGCGCGGTCGCCACTGTGACGCCAGACGATCCACCCCAGGGCGCACGCGGAGGCCACGGCACCCGACAACCCCACCAGTCGGCCCAGGGGCAGACTGAGGCCGCTCACGCTACCGAAGAGGGCCACCACCGACGCGTAGCCCGGCGGATACACAAACGGAATCCAGGTGGGCGTCGGCTCGGTATAGAGGCCAAGGCCCTGCTGTAGACGCCAACTATGGGCCAACATACCACCTTCCATCCACTCCAAGTCGTACGGATAAAACACCCGGCCAAGCCAAGTGCCGATCAACAGACCAAGGAGCAGAACAGCCGCAATTGCGGGCAGCGTATTGGGGGTTCGGAGAGTGGAGCGGTCCATGGCGACGCAGCTTAACAAGTTGCGGGAGTCGTCAACGGTCGGGGCGCCGACTATGCTCCGAGCCGTGGCCCACACCATCCCAGCACTACTGTCGTCCCTCAACGACCCGCGCCAGTCTCATCGGCGCGTCCAAGCAGTGGTGCTGTTTGTCGCCATCGCAATCCACCTGTTGCACCAGTACTGGTTCGTAGACTGGTACATCGACGACGCGGTGATCTCCTTCTCCTACGCTCGAAACTTCGCCGAGGGTGAGGGCCTGGTCGCCTTCCCGGGCGGCGAACGTGTGGAAGGCTATTCCAATCCTTTATGGGTGTTGGTTCTCACCGTGTTCGAACTTGTCGGTATCGACGGATTCACCTCGGCGAAGTGGCTGACGGGTTTCTTTGGTTCGGGCTGCCTTTGGCTGTCCTGGAAGCTGGCCCAAGAGGCCATGCCCGAGAACCGCAATGGCCTCACCCCGTTGATCGCTCCG
>JAACDH010000024.1 GCA_009936995.1 Rhodobacterales bacterium | reverse complement strand
GGCGAGCGCCCGGTTCACTGGAAATCTAGAACGGCGCTGTGCGCTAGGGTTTGAGCGCGGGACTGCAACGCCTGAAGTCGGGTGCGGTCGGCGCCCCATCCCACGAGCAGGTCAGTGCCGGTGGACCGCGCGAGATGGCCTTCGGCAAGAGAGGGGCGGAATCGGCTGATGTGTTCAAGTTGAAGGACACCGAGCATTGCAAAGACCAGCACCATGACTCGTTCTTCGGCCGCGCCAGGCTGGAGGGCGCCGGATTGGCTTGCGGCCTCTGCCATGGGGCGTATGTCGGCAAGTAGGCCCATCATTTCGGGGATGTGGACCGCGGCGGCTGGATTCTCAATCAGAACCCTCGGGTCCGTGACGGTGCCACTTAGCAGCGCGAAGACGTCTCGGCGTACCTGCGCTGCGAGTACGGTGGACTCAATGACGGCCAGCAAACTGAGGAGCGGGTCGAGGCGCGTGCTCACCTGCAGGCGGGCGACGATGGCGCGAAGCTCTTGGACTGCGCCGCGGGTCACCTCGGAGAGCAGGGCCCCCTTGGAAGGGAAATAGCGATACAGCGCTGCGGTGGTCAGTTCGAGGGCCTTGGCGACATTACCGAGGGTGAGTGCATCGATTCCTCCCGACGCGACCAGGCTGCGGGAGATGTCGAGAATTCGGCGGCGGGTCTTGTCGCGCCGTCTCGTTTGGGGACTTGGGTTAACCATGCTCATAATGTTAACGATGTTAACTAAATTGGACCAATGGTACGTCACATATATATACATGCATCGAAATGGTACATGTGGAGATCGCCTAAGTGTCTAGATAGAACCTATCTAGAGTGAGGTGGGTGGCGCGGTTTGGGGGTATTTTCATTTTTAGGACTATACGGGTTATCGTGTTGGCACGACAGTTGCATGGTCTTCGGTCATACCACCCGCCCCCGGCTCTCTGCGACGTAACGCATCTCTCCCGGTTTAGGGAGTCGGGCGGTGGGTGTTGCTTCCTCTGCAGAAATGCACTCGGAAGGTTTCGCGAAAAATTATGCCAGAAAACAACGTCTGAAGCGTAGTACAGGTGTGAGAACAGACTTCCGAGATGATGTCGCGCTATTAGACGCCTGGAAATGCGGTGACGAACAGGCTTTTACCGAGCTGGTTCACCGACATGGTCGGGGGCTAAAGGGCTACGCGCTCCGGATACTTGGCAACAGCGAGCATGCAGAAGACGTGTACGCCGAGACCTTCGTACGGGTGGCTCGATCCAATGTGCAGTGGACAGATCGCGGAACTGTGCGGGGATGGCTCTTTACCATCGCCCATCGGCTCTGTCTGGACGAGCTGCGGCGTCGAAAGACCCGACAGGCCGCCTATCCACATTTGGTCCATTTGCAGATTCAGCGGGCATGGACGCCGGGGCCGGAAGCCAAGGTGGAGGCGGGGCGTCGCGTCGTTCAGCTCGAAGAGGCGCTCCGATTACTCCCCGAGACCCATCGTGAGGTGGTCTTGTTGCGGGCGGTCCATGGCCTGTCTGCGAAAGAAGCCGCCGATGTTTTGGAATGCACGCCCTCGCAGGTGGACTCCCGTCTGGCGTACGCGCGCAAGCAGCTGCGGGTGTGGCTCGAAAAACCGGGTGTGAACATCGCTGGAGGTCGTGGTGGAGCCTGAATTCGATCTCCTCGACGAGTTTGCCGCCTTGGGCGTGCCCGAGGAGGCCGAGCCCATCGAGTCGGCGCGGCAAATCCTGACCCGCGCGGCTCCCATGGCGGCCAACGGGCTCAACTTGTGGTTTCCCATGGGCGTGATAGCCGCTGCGGCGGTGATGGCCGTGCTTTTGGGCCACAACGCTACGGTCGCAGTACAGATCGTGCCGCCGGCTGCCGAGGGGGTCCTCACCCGTTCCCAGTCCCTTCCTACGGTCGAAGATCGGCTGACGACCAGCGTGACCGAGGTTACGAACGGTAGCCCTGCGGTCTCCAAACCTCCCCTAGTGTCGAACGACGCGGTTGAACCGGGTGTGTTGGTCTACCCGAGGGTCGCTTCGCCGGTGTCGGTGGCGTACATCGAGCTGGCCATACCGGCGACCGTGCGACTGCATGCGTCGGTGAGCAACCGCCTCGAACCGGCAGTTGGGGCAACCTGGATTGGGCGTCATAAGCGCCGAATTGCTCCGTTGCTCGATGTAGATATACAAGCGCCTAGGCGCTTCGACACCTTGCGACCGGTGCTGCGTGGGGCGGCGGGCATCGCAACCGGCGAGCGGGCCATTCAGGGGCAGTTGGCCTGGAGTATCGCCGTCGATGCTGCGGGGGGCCCGCTTCGGACTGGACCCGAGATCGCCTTGGCCGTTGGCGGTCAGCGCGGTCCCAAGCTTCGACTCTCCGGTGGCGCCGACGTGCTTCGCCAAGGACTTGCGCCGCGCTGGGCTGTTGGCGTGGCGGTTCCAGTGGGGCGCAGCTAGCCCTCCCGCACGGCTGACGTGCTAAGCAGAACAGACGTCGACGAGGAGGTGCTGTGCGGCGCTTGCTTCACCGCGGCTATCGAATCGCGCGTACCCCTGCCGAAGAGTGGCCCTATCGCCTACGGCAACTGGCCCGCCGACTCGGAGATGTACGAGCCCACGTCGCGAAACCGATGGTCGTGCCCAGGTGGCCCCGGCCCGTTCCTGCGTCGCCTGCGGTGTTGGCGCGTCTGTTTCGGACCGTCGACGATTGGTTCGTCCACGGCCTGCCCATTCCGGGAACCACCGTGGCGCTCGGCGCCCGAGACTGGCACTTGGATCCCAAGAGTGACCATCGCTGGTCGTCAGGGTGGAGTTGGGGCGTCGACGTGTTGGGCGGCGTCGATCCTCGGCCTATCTGGTCCCTGCATCGGCTCCGCCATCTTCAGCTGCTTGACTAGGCGGGTGGCAATGGGCATCGTCAGGCCCTGGCTACGTGCCGCGAAGAGCTCACCAGCTGGATAGTCGCCAATCCGCCCATGTGCGGCATCGGTTGGGCATCGGGAATTGAGGTCGCCAGTCGAGTGGTGAGCTTGGTGTGGATCGCCCATTGCCTGCGGGATCAGCTGTCGAGAGAAGCGTGGCGCGAAATTCAACGGTCTTTGGGGGCCCATCGACGCATGTTGGTCCGGCATCCGTCGCTTGCCTCGTCCGCCAACAACCACCGTGTGGCCGAATTGGGTGCGTTGGTTCTGTTGGGAGAGGTGGGACCTGACGCATTCATCCAGGTTCTCGAGCGGCAGATGCATCCTGATGGTTCGGGGGTTGAGGCGGCGCCGGCCTACTTGGGGGTCTGCCTGGAGTGGGCGCTGTTGGTCCGGATGTGGTCGGGGAGTCGCCCGGATTTGGAGGACTGGATCAGACGCGCGGGCGGGTTCTTGGCGGCCACGGTCGACGGCTCGGTCACCTTAGCCATGGGCGATGACGACGGAGACGCGCTGTTTGCAGACCGTCTGGGTCACGCTGCCCTCGCTCGTTCTGCCCTCGGAGTCGGCGATGCGCTCTGGGATGCGATGCTTGGCTGTTCGGGGATTGGCGAGCTGCCCCGACGCGCCGCTCACTTCGCGGACGGAGGTTTGGTGGTCCACCGTGGCAGCGACTACACCGTCTGGCACTTGATGGGGCCGCTTGGATTGCCGCCACTCGCGGCCCACGGACATGCAGATGCCCACAGCGTTTCGTTGGTGGTCGACGGATGGACGGTCTTGACCGATCTGGGCACGGGGCAGTACTTGGGGCGACCAGATCTCAGGACTTATATGCGCTCGGCCGGCGCCCATAATGGTCTGGTGGTCGACGGCGTTGACCCGTCTCCTCAACGCACCCCATTTCAGTGGGCGCCCGCTGGCGAGGAGTGGGACGAGCGACACGTTCAGCTAGAGGGCGGTAGCTCGGAAGGCGTGTATTTGGGCTGGAACGGCGTTCGACATCATCGCCGTGTGCGGGTGTCCAGCCACGAGCTGGTTATCGAGGATAGCGTTACCGGTGGTCGTCACCTATTGGTGTTTCCCCTTCACTTTGCCGCGGGTTTAAGCCTCCAGAGGCACAGTGACGGTGGTTGGCGGCTTCGACTGCCCACAGGCCGCGTCGTGCGGGTAAACGTAGACGATACGTTCGAGACGCAGAGGCTCGGTCCGGGCGATGACCGTTGCCGACGCGCACCTGGCTACGGCCAGGTCTCTACCGGTCCAACGCTGTGGTCCGAAGGGGCCCTTGAGTCTGCCCATCGACGGGTGACCCGAATCAACTGGTCCCCCGATTCCGCAGCGCTCGACTGAGCACCCGCACCGGATCTAGGAGGCGGCGCCAACGCTTTCGTGGTTCACGTCCCACTCGCCAGGCCCACTCTAGGCTGTGGTCTTGTAGCCATCGGGGCGCACGAGGTTGGGCACCGGCGAGTACATCGACGGACCCGCCCACACCCATGGCGAACCTCGCGTTGCAGACTGACCCCCATCGATGGAGGAAGTGCTCCTGCGACGGCGTTCCCATGGCGACGAAGAGCAAATCTGGAGACGTGCTGGCGATGTGGCGGGCCATGGTCTCGGCGTCGTCGAAGAAGCCGTGGTGGTGTCCGGCGAGGCTGAGAGCGGGGTGGCGGTCCTTTAGTGCTCGTACGGCTCGCTCGAGGACTTCTGGGGTAGCGCCCAGCAGGAACGGACGCCAGCCCAACGTCACGGCCCGGTCCAGGAGGGCCTCCATCAGATCAACGCCCGTGACCCGCGCCGGAAGACGCGTGCCCTCCCACTGGGCTGCCCACAGAACCGCGCTGCCATCGGGGAGGATCAGATCGGCGGCGAAGATCTCGTCTCGCAGCGTTGAATCGTTGGAGAGTTGGACGAGTTTATTGGCGTTGATCGCGCATCCTCGTCTCTGTTCGCCAATACCAACCCACCTTTCGACGCGGTCGACCGCCTGCGAGAGGGTGACTGCATCTACCGGACATCCGAGCACCTGGCGACGTGTGGGCATTGCCTCGGATATCCTCTGGTTGTGGCGGGCGCGAGGAGAGGAGTGAGTCAGAACTGGACGCGACTGTTGGGCGGGGCGCTCTGTGTCCGGCTTGTGCTGGACTGGACGCCGTTCGGGGGATTGCGGTCGGCGTTGAGCGCGGTCATTCTACTCGGTGTGGTCGTATGCTTGGTACAGATGCGGGCACGTCTTCGCAACGCCCCCCTGTTGCCCTGGGTTATCGCATTTTCGTTTTTGGTCGCGGTGAATGGACTGCGGGCTACCGCCGACCCCGTTCGCTGGATGGCCTTGTACATCGGTCCATGGCTGATGTTGTTGGCGGGCTCGTTGGCTCCCTCGGACGCTTGGTGGCGCTGGAGCCGCGCATTGATGTGGCTCGCCATTCCGGCCTTCGTGTGGGCGCTCTGGGGATTGGCCGCGGGGCAGCCGGAGACCTTTATTCTGAACGGATACCCCCGCTTACTCGGCGCGTATGCCAATCCGCATGGGCATGCGCTGATGCTGGTCCTGTGGGCGAGCGTGGGCGTGCTTTGGGTGGACCGACGCCAGGGTGGCGAATGGCTTGGGGCCATTGTCGCGTTCGTCGCGGTGGTATTGCTCAGCTACACGTGGGTGCGCACGGCCATGTTGATGTTGGCCATTCAGGGGACCGTGTTCTTCTTACTCCGCGGGAGGCGGGCGCCGCTCCTCGTTGGCATGGTTCTAGTGGCCTTGACCTTTGGACTCTCCAGTGGACTCCAAGAGCGTTTCTCCGACCTGTTCGCTGTGTTGAGTGGTCAAGCCCCCGATGCCGGTTGGGGTGCCATTGGCAGCCACCGTGTGGACATCTGGCGGGAAATCCTGACGTCCTTTCTTGCGCTGGGCTGGAGCGCGAAGCTCCTGGGGCTGGGACTTGGGGCCCATCACGGCTTTCACAAAGCGCTGGACCCACACTCCGAAGTGCTGGCCCTCTGGATTCAGCTCGGTGTGCTGGGGCCAGTGGCGTGGTGGGGAGGGATCTTCCGCTCCGCGTGGCAGCTTCGCCGGAGGTCAGAAGATCCACTGCGGTGCTTCGTGTTGAGTTGGTTGGTGAGCATTGTGATCACCGCCCCAATCAGTAATGAGGTACTGAATCGCGTGACCTTCGCGTGGTGGATCTGGGCGACGATTGGACTGGCGTTATCGAGCGAGCGGTCCGAAGACTAAACCGTCGAATTCCGCCAGATACGCATCTGCTCGACCAAGGCTTTGCGCGCGGGAGCGGGCAGGTGAGGGAGCGCCTCCGCGACCTCGGCGAGGACTTGTAGGTTGTTTTCGTCCCAAGGACCTTCGGGGTCCTCGGTTTCCCACATGACAACTTCAACCTTGCAACCAAGTGAATGGGCCCAGGGTTCAACCTGCTCTACTCGTAAACCCCGAACGCCGCGCTCTAGTCGCGAGACCTCTGAGACGGACATCTTCAGTGCCGCCGCGACGTGGTCCTGACCCAGTTTCTGTGCACGCCGTGAAGCGCGAAGTCTTGCTGCTACTTTGTTTGCCCACATAGGAAATCCACACTCAATACCTGACCGAAATGGCAAGGTATAGCAAAGATTTTAAACTAGGCGTGTTGATCCCGGATAGGGTACTAATTAGTACGGTTGACATAAGGCTCGTTGAGTTTGGTTTGCGGATGACCGAAAAACCGGACATACTCACGTGTACGGCTTGAATCCGTGGAGGCCTGCTGCATGCGCGCATCAATTCTAGGCGTCCTGATTTTCGTCGGAGGCGCGTTGTCGTCGACGGCGATTGCAGGCGACGAAAGCTATCGGATCGGCCCTAAAGACGTGCTTTCGGTCGAGGTGTACGGCGAGGAAGAGCCCTCAAGGGACTACAAGGTCTCAGCGGCCGGGTTGTTGTCCATGCCGTTCCTCGAGCCCGTTCAGGTGCAGGGGCTGACGCCCGAAGAGGCCGCGTCCCTGCTGACTGGGATGTCTCTCGACGGTTTTTACAACAATCCGCAGATTTCGGTGCGGGTATCCGAGCACTTGTCGCAACAGGTAAAGGTGTTGGGCGCGGTCAAGAAGCCTGGCGTCTACCATCTGGAGGGACCAAGCTCTCTGCTCGAGATCCTCGGCGAGGCCGGTTGGATCGATGTGCAGAAGAGCAGCGATCAAGTGCGCATTGTCCGTACCACCGGTGAAATTATCACGGTGGGTCTTCAAGAACTGGTGAATGGCGGTGCCGCCTCAGTCACGGTGTTGCCGGGCGATTTGGTCTCGGTGGTCGCAGGCGCAGTCGTCTATGTCGGTGGCGAAGTCGAGAAGGCGGGTTCGGTGATGTTCTTCGAGGGCCTCACGGTCATGCAGGCGCTTCTGAAAGTGGGCGGACCGAACGAGACGGCCAAGCTGCGCGGTGCATACGTGATGCGCGACGGTGAGAAGATCCCGGTGAACCTCAAGCGAATCTCCGACGGACGAGAGAGCGACTATGAGATGCGCCCGGGCGACCAGCTGTTCCTCAAGGAATCCCCGATTTAGCGTCGGCGCGACCGGAGTAATTCGCTGAGTATGAGAGTCCCTTCCACCGCGCTGGTGACGGGTGGCGCCGGCTTTTTGGGCGCTCACCTGTGTGAAGCCTTGGTGGCTACGGGCGTCCGCGTGACCGCTGTCGACGACCTGTCTACGGGCGTTCCTGCGAACCTTGCTCGTTTGCGGGGCGACGATCGGTTTCATTTCGTCGAAGGCGACGTAAGAGAACCCCTCCCAGGACAGCCCGAGCTCATCATCAACCTCGCCTGTCCCGCGAGCCCCCCAAAGTACCAGGCCGACCCCGTCCGCACCTTAATGACCTCGGTGTTGGGGACACTTCGTTGTCTAGAGCTCGCCGAGCAGTGTGGGGCCGTCGTTCTTCAAGCGAGCACCTCGGAGATCTACGGGGACCCCGAGCAGCATCCCCAGTCAGAGTCGTATCGGGGCGCCGTTGACCCCTGGTCGGTGCGCGCTTGCTACGACGAGGGCAAGCGGGCGGCAGAGACCTTGTGTGCAGACTTTCGCAGGACGAGAGGGGTGGATGCGCGGGTGGTGCGAATCTTCAACACCTACGGTCCAGGCATGTCTGGCGGAGATGGCCGCGTCGTGTCCAACTTCCTCTCTCAGGCCTCTTCGGGCCGGCCGCTCACGGTTTACGGCGATGGCAAGGCCACCCGGTGCTTCTGCTACGTCGATGACCTGGTCGCCGGTCTGATTCAGCTCGCCCTGCTGCCTGAACTCGACGGCCCCGTGAACCTAGGGTCCGACCGAGAGATGACCGTATTGGAATTGGTCGACGAGGTCCGCCGGGTAATGGGTCGAGAGGTCCCCATCGCTTGGATGCCCGCCGCCACCGACGATCCCAAACGTCGACTACCAGACCTTCGCCGTGCCCAATCGCTCATCGATTGGAATCCACCGACGCAGCTGCAGGACGGTCTACGCCGAACGCTGACTTGGTTCGAGCAGCTACCTACTGAATAAGCGCCAGGGCGCCGTCTCCGCAGATCTCGTGGTCGACCAGGGCCATGCCGACGTTGTCGCTGAACTCGGTGTTGACGCTGTCGAAGCTGCGGAAGTTCAGACCGGCCATGGGGGCGCTGTCGCGGCTGGCGTCATTGTCGGCGATGATGAGGCCCGAGGAGCCGGCCGCGCCCGCTTGGTAGTAGCCGTTGTTGGCGATGGCCGACCAGTAGTGGGTGCCACCCTCGACCGCGAAGGTGTTGGCCGCGATGGTGCAGTCCTTGCAGCCGGCGATGCTGACGCCGGCTGTACTGAAAGCGCCGGTGTCGTTGACGCGACCTTCGAACTCGTTGTTCACCACGTCAGCCATTTGGGCGTTGAACAGCACGACGCCGATCCCGCCGCCATTACCGCCATTTGCGTTGGTGGTTTCGAAGCCGGTGAACCGGTTGTCTTCGATGACCCAGTAGGCGCCGCCGTCGACTTGGTCGGGGGAGCAGGACTCAGTGGGGTTGCCGGCGTTGGTGACGCCTTGTATGCAGCCGATGAAGTTGTTCTGGCTGATGACGACGCTATCGGCGGCGCCCCGAAGTGTTTTGGTCGAGCCGAAGACGCCCAGCTCTAGCTTTCGGCTGGTGCAGTCGAAGGTGAGACCGGTGATTTCGGAGCCGCTGGCGTCGCTGGTGAGGCCGATGCCCATGCGGGCGCCCCGGGCGCGAAGGCCACGGTCGATAATGGCGCCGGTATCTCCCGAGAGCGTGACAGTACGGGTAAGCATCGCGCCTTGGTGCGTACCTGCGGCGACTTGAATCACCGGTGCGGTGCCGTAATCTACGGCGTCTTGGATCGTCTGAAACTCGGACGGCACATGGTCGATACCACCGGCGAAAGCGGGCGATGCGATGAGTAGACTGAGGGCGGCAAAGCGAGTCATTGAGGGCTCCAAGCGCGAAACATAGTGCATTGTAACGCAAGATCGAGCCTTTTGGGGAATATCTGAGGCGGCGATAAACCACGTCTACCCTAAAGGGACAGAAGCGTGAGCCCCGATGGAATACTTGTTGGGGAAAGCACGGATTTAACGTCGTAAACAATGCCGTTCGGCTTTAGGCGCTTCAACAGCGCTTGGCCGCCATCGGTCATCAACTGACGGTGTGGAACCGCCAAGATTAGCGCGTCGAGATCTTGAAGGACGTCGAGTGCGGCCAGCTGGATGCCGTACTCGTGGAGCGCTTGGTCAGCGCTGGCCATCGGGTCGGTGACCAAAGGCGTGATGCCGTACGTGCCAAGTTCATCGAGGATGTCGGGCACACGGCTGTTCCGCAGGTCGGGCACGTTCTCCTTGAAGGACAGGCCAATCACGGCCACTTTGCTGTCGGATCCGACGGGTAGACCGGCTTTCGCCATTGCCTTTACCGTGCAGGTGGCTACAAATCCGCCCATCTCGTCGTTGATGCGACGGCCGGCGAGGATGACCCGCGGCGTGTAGCCCAACTGCTCCGCTTTGTGGGTGAGGTAGTAGGGGTCTACGCCAATGCAATGTCCGCCCACCAGGCCTGGCGTGAACCTAAGGAAGTTCCACTTTGTGCCCGCCGCCTCGAGTACATCTACGGTTCGGATACCCATCCGTTCAAAGACAAGCGCCAGTTCGTTCATCAGGGCGATGTTCAGGTCGCGTTGGGTGTTCTCGATGACCTTTGCGGCCTCTGCCACTTGAATCGTGGGCGCGCGATGGACACCGGCCGTGACGACCTTTCCGTAGGCGTGGGCCACGCGGTCCAGGGTGGCGGCGTCTTGTCCACTAACGACCTTGATGATCCGCTCTAGGGTGTGCTCTTTGTCGCCGGGGTTGATGCGCTCGGGGGAGTAGCCGAGCGTGAAATCAACGCCACACTTCAAACCGGACACTTCTTCCAGGATGGGACCACAGATCTCTTCGGTTACACCTGGGTAAACCGTGGATTCGTACACGACCACGGCGCCCTTCTGGAGCGCCGCTCCGACGGTTCTGCTCGCTGCACGGATGGCGCCGAGGTCGGGTCGATGAGCGTTGTCAATCGGCGTCGGGACCGTGACGATGAAAAAGCTGCTGCCAGCAAGATCGGAAAGGTCGTCCGAGAAGGTGATCGCGCTGTCGTCGAGGGTCGCCCGCTCCACCTCGAGGGTGTGGTCGTGTCCCGCGCGGAGTTGGCTGACCCGGGTGCTGTTGATGTCGAAGCCGACCGTAGGAAAATGCCGGGCAAAACCGAGAGCTACGGGTAGCCCGACATAGCCGAGGCCGAGCACGGCGACGCGTTCGGTGGAGGGGGCGGCGTTTTGAGACATGT
>JAACDH010000222.1 GCA_009936995.1 Rhodobacterales bacterium | reverse complement strand
TGCGCGAGGAGGACGATCCACCTAAGCGAACCACCGGTCAGTTGGTGATTCGCGGCGCAGATGGCGAGTGGACGGAGGAGTACATGGCATTTCGGCAAGAGATGGGCAATCCCATGGGGAGAGGCTAGTGCGAATGGCATGAGTTTGGCGGTGGCCTAGCCGTGCGGATTTTCGAAGGAGCAGCCATCACCCCTGTTGGTGGTCAACCAAGCTGGCGCAGTGATGTAGGAGGTTCGCAAAGTCCACCGATATGCTGGCGATATACCTATGATTCAGGGTGCTTTCACGTACAAAACGTTTGGCGGTGGTGCCGTATGTCGAAGAGCGGGGCGTCCGCTCGCGGTGACCAAGTTACCGTGACCGCGCTAAGGCGAGAACTCGACGTCGGAGACGGGGGGGAGTACCCCGACATTCGCGGCCTCGCGAAGGAAGCGCTGGATGGCCTCACGACCATCATCGCCGTAGTCGAGTGTGCGCTGATTGGCGTACATGTCGAGGTATTCACTGACCTTTTCGGGGGTCTGCAGCTTACTGCCCTGATCGAGGAGCCACTGAATGGCGGCGTCGCGGTCTTCGAGAGCGTGGGCGATGCTGGCTTTGAGCAGGGCGCTGACTTCGGTGATCCTGGGCTCGCCTAGGTCGCGGCGAATCGCATTGGCACCCAGAGGAAGCGGTAGTCCACCCGTGTGATCTGCCCACCATTCGCCGATGTCCATTACCCGATGAAACCCCTCGTCCTCGTAGGTGAGTCGACCTTCGTGGATGACCAAGCCAGCGTCGACTTCGCCATTGCGGAGCGCCTCGAAGATTAGGCTGTACGGCACGATGGGGGTGACCACCGGCTCGAGATCGGGCACGGCCATACGCAGGGTGGCCCAAGCCGTGGTGGTTAGACCTGGAATGGCCACACGCTTGCCGGCCAGCTGGCCGACTGAGAGGGGTTCGGAGGAGATAACCACCGGACCATAACCTTCGCCCATAGAACCCCCATGGGGAAGCATTAGGTAATGCTCGGCCACGGCGGGGTAATGGGCAATGGAGAGGGCGATGACATCGGGACCGGAACCGCTGCTGGCGATTCGGTTCAGATCATCGGTCGGCGCTCTCTCGATCAGAAAGCGGTAGCCGGCGGTATCGATGGAGCCTTCAAGCAGCGCCCGCATCATGAATAGGTCGTCGGCATCCGGGCTACATCGGACAGTAATATCGCGTGTCACAGGACCTACTCGATGGCGGCGGTGAGTCGCTCGTTGGTGTTGCGAAGTCGCATGCCGAGCATCGCGACCAGCTTCCATAGAAGCAGATTACCCAAGGCGGGCTCCATCATGCAGTACTCGTGCACGGCGTCGCGCTCGATGCACAGCAGGTGACCAAAGCCCTTGGCGACGATGGTGGCGGAACGGGGCTTGGTCTCGATCAACGCGAGCTCGCCGAAGTGCTCGCGTTCGTGGAGAACAGCCACCTGGTTACCCTGGATGAACACCCCAAAGTCGCCTTGTACGACCACGTAGAGGGTGTCGCCTATTTCGCCTTCGGTGACGATGGTTTGACCCGGGGTGACGAACATCTCGGAGACAATGCGACCCACACGCAGTCGGGCGTTGAAGGGCAGATCTTCGAAAAGGAAGATGCCGTTCATGGCGTTGGCGCGCGCCGAGACAGCCTCGGCTTCGAGGACGGCCTCGGGCTCGATGGCGACAATGGTGACGTTGTCGCGCCCGCCTTTGTCGAGTGCGGCCTGGATGAGGGCGTCGACGGCCAAGGTGAGGTTGGGCATACACGACAGCTCGAGGATGCGGTCGGGCTGCACCATGTCGGTGAGGCCGTCGGAGCAGAGCAGGATGCGATCGCCGTCGAGGAGTTCGACATGGAGGGTGTCGGTGTGCACGTTGGGGTACAGACCGACCGCGCGGGTGATGACGTTGCGGTACCGGCTGGTTGCGGCGTCTTCGGGTGACATTGCACCGGTGCGAATGAGCTCGTTGACCATGCTGTGGTCTTCGGTGAGCTGGCGAAGCTGGCCGTCGCGGAACAGGTATGCGCGGGAATCGCCGACGTGGACTACAAACGCGGCGCCGCCACCGATGACTGCGGCCACCAATGTGGTGGTCATCCCTTGGCGACCCGTGGCTGTTGCGGCTTCATAGACACGGCGCGAGGCCGCGTTTGTCGCGACGTCGAGGAGCTGAAGCACCGCGTTGCGAGAGTCCCGATTGGAATTACTCGCGAACGCATCTACTGCAGCCTTGAGCTGTGGTGCGTAAGACTGGAAGGTGTTGACCGTGATCGCACTCGCGAGCTCACCGGCTTTACGTCCACCTACACCGTCGGCCACGACGAAGACGCCAAATTCCTCTGCGGCGAGCAGGGAGTCCTCATTGTGCTTGCGTTTGAGCCCGACATCGGTGCGAGCGTGGAACCGGAGCATCAAGAACCCTTTGATTAGCGGCGCGTTATTCGGCAGACAATAACAGCTAACCAGGAGAATCGAAAGGGGAGTCTGAGGTCCGCCTGCGGTTTCGGCGGCGAGCGCTTACTCCACGCGTAGCAAATAACGGCGCTCAATCAGAGGTTGTTCTCCGCGAACACCTCGAATTTCTTCGGTCAATCGAACGACGAACCACCAGGGGCCCGTTGCTGCATCTTGCGGTAGCGCGCCTTCCCAATCGATTTCGAGGACCCCACCCGCTGGGAGTCTGGTGTCTTTTGTGGTGGTCCAGGGTGCGGCGTCCGAGAGTGTTCTTCCGAGGACGTTAGCCATCGGTGCGATTTGCTCGGTTCCGTCGTCGGTAGTGCGCTCGAGGAAGGTCTCGATCACCACGTATTTCCAAGGTGTTCCGGTAGGGAACGCGTGGCCTGCGCCGGTGTTGAGCAGTCGAATATGGACGGGTAGTGGGGCGCCACCGCGGACCAACGGCGCGCTGGAGAGTTCTACCAAGATGGTGAGCGCCCGAGCGGCGTCGATGTCCACGTTGTGGTTGTTGTTTAGGCTAGACTCGCTGCCAGAAGCAAGGTGACAGTCCTGACACTGGATACCGGCCGCGGCCTGCGGAGATCGCTGCCATTCGCCGTAGGTGTCGTACAGCGGTAAATCGGCGCCGGGCCAGGTGAGTTGGTGGCAGGCGGCACAAACCTCGCTTCGGGTGAGGTCAGCGGACCACGTCATGTTGGCGTGCACGGGCGGTGGGTTGGCTGGCGGTGAGGCTGAGACGATCGCCCCGTCGCGGACATGGCAGGCCGCACAGGCGACACCTTCGGCGCTCAGTGTGGCGTTGAAGTGCGGGTTGGGACCAAGAATCGGACGTTTGACGTCGTTGTCGTCGTAGCTGATGAGGTTGGG
>JAACDH010000221.1 GCA_009936995.1 Rhodobacterales bacterium | reverse complement strand
TGGCGCCGGGCGCGAACGCGAAGTCGAACCGGAAGGCTACGTACAGCAGCACCAAGCCCAGCGTCGCGGCGATAGACGTGAAGCCCTGACGGCGAAGCTCGCCACCAACCTTAGGCCCAACCGCGTCGATGGATTCTACTGAGAACTCTTTGTCGGAGAGCACGTCGGCGATCTTGGCTTGGATCTTCTGGGGTAAGCCAGGCACAGTAATGACAATTTCGTTGTCCTCACGGCCCGATTGAACGGCAATTCCATCCATATCGCCTAGTGCCGCGGTCACCTGCTGCGGAGTGGTGGGGTCGCCGGCATAGGTTGCCGTAAAGCGTGCGCCAACTTCGGCGCTGACCTTAAGGTCTTGAAGCCAACCTTCGCCCATGCCCGACTCGAGCCGACCACGAACGTCGTCAACGAGATCCTCCATGCCAAACTCGGGGTCTTGGATGCGAATCTTGAACTCGTGCGCATCCGAGGTGCCGGCGGACTGCACCGCGTCGTTGCCGAGACCCAGCTTGGACAGGGCAGCGCGAATCTCGGTGATTTCGATGTCGTCCGTGAACTTCAGGTGGATTTCGGTGCCACCGGTGAAGTCGATACCCCAGTTGGGGCCCACCGCGAAGAAGACCACGAAGGAAGTCAGAACCATGAAAATGGACAGGGAGCCGAAGAGGTATCGTTTCGACACGAAGTCGAACGATAGGCTGTCGAGACGTTCTTTGAAGAATTGCATAGCGGCCTCAGAGCCTCAATCGGGCGTTGGAGTTGCGCGTAGACAGCTCCATCAGGGTGCGCGTAACGAAGAGAGCGGTAATCAGCGTGGTCATGATTCCGATAAGCAGGGTGACCGCGAAGCCCTTGATGGGGCCCGTGCCGTAGCTATACAGAACCACGCCGGCGATAGCAGTGGTGATGTTGGCATCTAGGACGGCCACAACCGCCTTCTCGAAGCCCACATCTACCGCTTTTCTCGCGTGAACTCCAAGGGCGAGTTCCTCGCGAATACGCTCGTAGATAATGATGTTGGCGTCGACGGCCATACCGACTGTCAGAGCGATACCGGCGATTCCCGGCAAGGTTAGCGTCGCGCCGAACAGCGCCAACGAAGCCATGACCATCAGCACGTTGAGCATCAGGGCGATATCGGCGATAATGCCGGACGATCCGTACCACACCACCATGAACACCAGGACAATACCGCCACCGACCAAGGCTGCACTGCTGCCCTTTCGGATGCTGTCGCGTCCGAGGCTGGCGCCGATGGTGCTGACGCTGCCCACTTCGACGGGGGCATCCAGCGAACCGGTGCGAAGGACGAGAGAGAGCGTCTCGGCATCTTTGAGCGGGTCTACGCCGCCCGCCATGTCGATGCTGGCCTGACCGCCACAAATCGCCTCGCGGATGCTTGGTGTGGACTGCACTTCGTTGTCGAGGACGATGCCGAAGCGCTTGCCAACATTTGCGGTGGTGATGTCGCAAAAAATGGTGCCGCCGCGTGGCTTGAAGCCAAGGGCCACGTAGGGGAACTGCTGCTGATCCCAGGCAACCTTGGCGCTGTTGACGTCGTTGCCGGTGAGGACCACTTCGTTCATCAGCGCGTAGTTGCGATCGCGAACATCTTCGCCCGCTTCGTTCTGGATGTAGTCCCACAAGACGATGCGGTCTTCGTTGAGGTTCTTCGAGTCCCACAACCATTGGTTGAGCAGGTCGTCGTCTAGGAACGCGCCAACCGACATGGCCTCGTGGGCCGTACCAATGATTTGGTTGAGCACGGAGGGGTCGAATTTCTCGTCGACCATTCGGAATTCGAGGACCGCCGTGGTGCCGATGGCGTCGATAGCGGCCTGCAGATCGACCTCGCCAGGAAGTTGGACGTTGATGCGCCCGCCGCCCTTCCGGACAATACTGGGCTCCTTGACGCCGGTGGCATCGACGCGCTTACGAAGAGTCTCGAGAACCTGGTCAACGGCCTGGGCTTGCACCTCTTGGACCCGCTGATCCTTCATCTCGAAGCCGTGCGCGTTAGCGTCTGTGCTGTAGTAAATGTAGTCGGCTAGCGCCTTTCGGTTGAACGTCTGAATGGCGCCTAGATCGAGCTCTGACTCAATCCAGACCACCGGCATGGTGCGGTCGCGGCGCACGCGCGTGAACACGACGCCTTCGTCGACGGCTTGAGACTTCAGGAAGGTGATGTCGCGATTGACCTGCCCGAGAACGGCTTCCTCGAGCCCAACCTGAAGGGTGAGGTCGACGCCACCTTGGAGGTCGAGACCCAGATTAATCTTCGTGTCGGGCAGCATGCCAAGCAGCCAATCGGGCGCCATGGACGGCGCGGGCGCTTCCTTTGGCTCTTCCTGGACGACAGCGGCGTCGTCGACCACCTCTTCAGCAATCTGGACGAGCACACCGCCGAGGGCGCCGCTGACCAGCAGACCGGGTAGGTCCGCGTTGTCGACGATGGGCATCAGGGTCACGCCGGTCTCGTTGGTGATCACCAGCGCAGACACGACATTGTCGACCGTCAGGACCAAGAACCCGTCGGCTTCGTCGATGCCACCTTCGAGGCCGCCCGTGACCAGGCCGTCCTCGGAGATTTCGATGTTGTGGACCGATTGCTCAAGGGCGACAGCCTCGATGGGCATCGCCTCGCCTTGAACGGCCGGCAGCCGAGACTGCCATTCTACAGGGTCGAGGCCCGCGCCAGCGATGGCGGCTTGAATCGCGGGGGTGAGCGCTGATGTCTCGGCACTCAAATCTGCCGACGGCACATCCGCGCTGCTGTACAGCTTGATGACGCCGGGGATTTGCGACAAGGCGATCACATGGTCGCGGTCGGCTGTGCTTCCGAGGAGAACCTTGACGCCTTTATCGGCCGTCACGCGCTCGACGTTCTCGCCGGCAGCCTTGAGCCGACGCTCAAGCTGACGGGAGATCGCGCCGGGATCGCCGGTGGCCACCGTGAAGTCCACATCGAAGTCCGTCTTTGGGCCCGAGGTAGTGTCAACAGCCGAGGTCGTCTCCGCCAGCCGGCTTTCCAAATCGTCTTGGAGCACGGTTGGCAGCAGGACATAAATGGAGCCAAGAAGCAGCGCAGCAATGCCGCTAACTCTGATCCAGGTCAAGCCTTCCACAGGAACCTCCTATTTGCTCGTCGGGCCGTCGACACGACGGACGACGGAGGCCTTTTCTAGCGTTATGCGGTTTTTGCCGCCGATATCCAGCAGAATGGTGTCAGCCATTACCTGGGCGATCTGTCCGTGAATGCCGGAGGCAGTGACGACCATGTCATCTTTTGCCAACGACTGAACGAGTTCTTCTTGTACTCGTTTTTCGTCCATTTGTGGCTTGATGAGCAAGAACCAAAACACTGCAGCGATTAGCAGGAACGGTATGACATCGATCACGGGCACCTCTAGCGGCCAGAACTGACCGGATTCGCGCCTAGACAAGCACCGTTGGTCAAGGGTCAACCCCTTACTTACGGGACAGGCACGGAACCCGGCTGTTAACTAGGCCGGCGTCACCTATACGCCCCGAGCACAGAATGCCAGTGGACGGCTCCGAGCTGGACCTTTGGGACTTCCCTCTTCCAGAAAAACTAATCGCCAGATACCCCGCCGCCAAACGTTCTTCATCTCGTTTGATGGTGCTCCGCCAGGGGGCCGCACCCGTGCGTCACCACTTTCACGAGTTGGCTGATTTACTACGTCCCGGCGATCTATTGGTAGGCAACAACACGAAAGTGATGGCTGCCAGAATCGCCGCCCGACGCAGCACCGGCGGGCGAGTGGAGCTCCTCGTGCTCGATCCTGGACCGGGAGATGTGCGTGCCATGGTTCGGCCGTTAAAGAAGATTAAACCCGGCGAACTGCTTACCTGTGGGGACGGAAGCACGGCCTCCCTCGTCGCGCGTGTTGACGGCGGACTCTGCATGCTTCGCTTCAGTCGTCCTCCCGTCGAAGTCATGGAGAGCGTGGGCGCGATACCGCTGCCGCCCTACTTAAACCGCGACGCCGAGGATCTCGACTCGGAGCGCTACCAGACGGTCTTCGCAGGCCCACAAGGCGCATGCGCAGCTCCCACCGCCGGGCTTCACTTCGACCCCGCCCTGTTTGCGGCGCTCGCAGAACGAGGCGTTGGCTTCGCCACGGTCACCCTTCACGTAGGGCCAGGTACATTCCGACCGCTTCGAGAAGAGGATCTCGTCGCTGGAAAACTTCACGAAGAGGCTTGGTCCGTCCCACAGTCGACCGTCGACGCCATCCGAGAAACCCGCACCAATGGTGGGCGAATCATCTCTATCGGCACCACCACCGCCCGAACCCTCGAGAGCGCAACCGCAGTAGGCCAGCGCGTTCCCACCGCGGGACAGGGCGTCACCGACATCTTCATTCGCCCTGGTCGCCCCTTCCGAGTTGTCGATGGGCTAATCACCAACTTCCACCTTCCGCGCAGCAGTCTCCTGATGCTAGTGGCTGCCCTGTGCGGGCGAGACCGCCTGTTTCAAGCGTACAAGACCGCTATCGCGGATCAATATCGGTTCTACTCCTATGGCGACGCGATGCTGCTCTTTTAACATTATCGGCGAGCTGGGAAACGCTCGCGCAGGCGTACTCCACTTGCCTCATGGCGACGTACCCACACCGGCTTTCATGCCCGTGGGAACCCGTGGGACCGTGCGAGGCCTCACCAGCGGAGATCTGGTCACCGTGGGCGCCTCGATGGTCCTGTCCAACACCTACCACCTCTGGGTTCGCCCGGGTCATGAGCTCATCCGCGACCTGGGTGGCCTGCACCGGTTCATGGCCTGGGATGGCCCCATTCTTACTGACAGCGGAGGATATCAGGTGTTCTCCATGCGCCATCGGAACAAGGTGACGGAAGAAGGCGTTCGATTCCGCAGCCCCGAAGACGGTATTTACCGTATGCTGACTCCCGAGGTGTCCGTTGAAATTCAGGAAGCCCTCGGCGTAGACATCGCCATGGCCTTCGACGAGTGCATCGAGTGGCCCGCTGACGAAGTCCGCACACAAAAGAGCACGGCGCGAACAACCCGATGGCTTCACCGCTGCCTCCAAGCTCGGAGACACGCGGATACGACCGCACTTTTTGGAATTGTACAAGGTGGCATGTATCCAGACCAGCGGGCCGCTCATGCCGAGGAGCTGAGCGCCCTTGATCTAGATGGATACGCGGTCGGCGGCCTGAGCGTGGGCGAAGGTCAACACGAGATGATGGAGATGGTCTCGGTCTCCACGCAGATCCTGCCAAAGCACAAGGTTCGCTATCTGATGGGCGTGGGTCACCCCAAAGACATTGTTCAGGCAGTGTTGCGCGGGGTCGATCTGTTCGACTGTGTGCTGCCCAGTCGAGCCGGCCGCCATGGCACCACCTACACGTCTGTTGGCCGGATAAACATGAAGAGCGCCATCCACAAAGCCGACACTTCTCCGCTTGATCCAAGCTGTGATTGTGAAGCGTGTACCAAGTATACCCGGGCATACCTCAGGCATCTTACGAAGTGCGACGAGCTGCTCGGCAAACGGCTGCTCACCCTACACAACATGACCTTCTATCAACGCCTGATGTCTGACCTGCGCGATGCCATCAGCCGCAGCGACGGAGACGCGCTCACCCGTATTCAACAGCGCGCCGAGATCTCGTCCGCGGTCCAGAAAACGCGCTGACCTGTCGCCGCTGATGCGGTGGCGCGGTAAGGGCTCGCCTAATCTCGGAGAGACAGACCATGTCCGCTCATCGCACATTCCGCCGCCGCAAGGACGAAACTGCCAAGCCCAAAGGCGAAATCGAGCGCGTCCCAGAGGCTCCGGTCGAACCGCCTGCGGGATACGTGGCACCACCACGCCGACAAGCCAAACCCGTCGTACCGGTGATTGACCGCGTCGGACCTGTGCTTGAGACCGAAGATTTAATGGCTCTCGCCACAATGGATGCCGACGAATTAGCCGCCCTCATGGAAGGCGCCACGTCGCACGCCAAGGTCGAGATGGGTAAGAAGGTGACTGGCACCATCAGCAGAATCAGCGACATCATGCTCTTCGTGGACCTCGGCACCAAGGCGGAGGCCAGCATCGCGCGCACCGAGCTCCCCGATGCGGTGGTCGGCGACACGATTGAAGCCATGGTCCTCGACGTCAGCGACTTCGGCATCACCCTGTCCATGAAGCTGTCTGGCGAAGCGGCGTTCGAGTACCTCGACGAAGCCTTGGCCAATCAGCTCCCCATCGAAGGTAAGGTCGTCTCCAAGAATCGCGGTGGTTTTGAGGTGATGGTCGGCGGCGCCCGCGCGTTCTGCCCCATCTCCCGCATCTCTCGCCTCCCCGAGACCGACCCCGACGCGCTGATCGGACGCACCCTGTCGTTCCGAGTCCTTGAGACTGGCGAGAAGATCGTCCTCGATCGCCGTGTCCTTCAACAGGAGGCCGTCGCCGAGACCGCGGAGGCACTCTGGTCGTCGCTCGAGGTCGGCTACAGCACCCGCGGCGTCGTCCGCAACGTCCAGCCCTTCGGCGTGTTCGTCGACATGGGCGGGGTCGATGGAATGATCCCCAACCGAGAGCTGATCGGCAGCGCCCCTTCCGTAGGCAGCAGCCTAGAGGTACGCGTCCTCGAAATCGACCACACCCGCAAGCGAGTCACCCTGTCGGCGCGCAACTCAGAGAACGACCCCTGGGGACTCGTTGGCGTCGAATTTCACTCGGGCGGCGTCTACACCGGCACCGTCGTTCGGATCACAGATTTCGGCGCGTTTGTCGACCTCGCCGAGGGCCTCACCGGTCTGGTTCACGCCTCTCGCATGACCGAGGGTTTGCCCGAGGTGGGCAGCGCAATCACCGTGAAGATCGCCAGCGTCGACACCGAACGCCAACGTCTGCAGCTGGTCCCCACCACCGAGGACGCCACCAGCGCCAACACTGGCGAGATGGCCAAGGGTTTCGTAAGCGAAGTCCTAAGTAACGGCGTGGTGATTCAGCTGGAAGATGGCCGTACCGGTTGGTTGCCCTCCAAAGAAGTCGAGCTTCCTCCTGGCACCGTCATTCAGCAGCGTTTTCGTCGCGGCAAAGCAGTCGAAGCCAGGGTCGTCAGCGGAGACGAACGTCGGGTAAACCTCTCTCTGAAGTCGGATCCAACCGAGTCCAGCCGTGCGTGGCGAGGCCACCAAACCAAGAACGAAAGTTTCGGAACAATGGCCGGCTTGTTTGGCAGTTTGAAGCTGCCCAAGAAGTAGTCGCGCTAGCGCTTGCCGCCGACGGCGTCATAGCGCATCCGGAGGTCCTTCAGGTCCTGAAACGTAAGCCGCTTGTCTTGGGGCTGGCGTAACAGGTGTTCGGGGTGGTACGTCGGCAATGTCGGGATACCATTGTACGTTAGCCAGGAACCACGTGCATGGCTAAGCTGATGGCGGTCGCCGAACAACGCCTGAAGCGCCACCGGCCCGAGCACCAGCAGGGCCTTGGGCTGAATCGACTGTAGTTGCCGTTCTAGGTAAGGCAAACACGTCGCCACCTCTCCGGGCTCGGGGTTGCGATCCTTAGGTGGTCGACACTTCACCACGTTCAGAAGGTAGACCTGACCGCGCTGTAGCCCGAGCACGTGTTGAAGCATCTTGTCGAGCATCTCGCCAGCGGGTCCGACATAGGGTTCTCCCTGTTGGTCGTCGTCATAGCCTGGCGCTTCGCCGCAAATCACCAGGTCCGCGTTGGGATCGCCCACGCCAAACACGATCTGCTTGCGCCCACTACACAGTCTGCAGCGTTGACAGTCGCCAAGGTCTTGGCGCACCTGCTCCAAAGACTCACTCACCGCATCCACCCGTTCTCTTGCTGCAGATGCCAGATCGGCCCAGCCTTGGCGTTGGGGAATTTTGGTTGGGGCGCCGCGGCCCGACCCGGGAGCGGACTCCGGTTGAAGGGCACGAAGTTCCTCTGGTGTTGGCACAGTTTCTGACAGACGCCCGCGCAGCGCGACATCCTCCAACAGCGCATGGAGGTCCGCAGCTAACGCCGCAATCTCGTCCAGTTCATCCTTCATGTCGGCCCCCAAATCGCCAGCCCTGTTCGCGCAACGCGGAGATCACATCCAGCACCGGCAAGCCCAATACATTGAACCAATCGCCGTCGATGCGTTCAAACAGAAACCCTCCTTGTCCCTCGGCGGCGTAACCCGCCGCGCAGTACCGCCCCTCCTCGGTTTGGACATACTGCTCCAGCTCTTGATCCGACAAATCGGCACGCACATAAAGCGTCGTGACACAGTGCGAAATCCGCCGGAAACCCGGTCCCAGCAACGCCCAGCCCGTCACCAGACAGTGTGAACGACCTCTAATGCGCTGCAACTGACGCAGATGGTCCGCTGCATCTTCCGGCTTCCCCCAGTGTTCTTCGGGGCACGTTGGATCATAGGCCACTTGGTCAGCGCCGAGGACCCAGTCGCCGGGATACCGAGCTGCGACCGCCACAGCTTTCCGCAAAGCAAGCGCCTGCGCCACAGCCAGTGGATCGCGAAGCTCGCCCGGCTCTTCATCGACTTCGGGGGCCACTCCGGTCGCAACAATGCCTAAGTCGACAAGCATCTGCCGTCTGAACGGCGACGTGGAGGCCAGGATGAGATTGTGCACGATGTCTCGGTTTGTCGTTCTGTTCGACTCCGCTATACTCCACCTTATTCTCGGAGGCCCCTTCGGCTTCTTTTTCCCACCCCAATTGCTTCCCGAATATTATCCCGGAGGCAGGAGAAACCGTAAATGGCCACCGGTGCTGTCGGAATTGACCTCGGAACTACTTTCTCCGCGATTGCGCACGTTAATCAACACGGCGTCCCCGAGATCCTCTCCAACGCCGAAGGCGATCGAATCACGCCTTCCGTGATCCTATTCGAAGACGACGACGTCATCGTCGGCAACTACGCCAAACAAGCGGCGGTGGTTTACCCAGATCAGGTCGTTGAGTTTGTGAAGCGCCATATGGGCGATCCGGACTACTTCTTCACCTATCGCGGTAAAAACTACACGCCTGAAGAGCTGTCTGGTTTCATCCTCGCTAAGCTCAAGCAAGACGCGGAGATGCGTCTGGGTCACAAGGTCGACCAAGCGGTCATTACGGTCCCCGCGTACTTCAACGACATGCAGCGCCGCGCCACAATGCGCGCTGGCGAGATGGCTGGACTCCAGGTGCTCAAGCTCATCAACGAGCCCACCGCTGCGGCCTTCGCTTATGGCCTGAACAACGCTGAAAAGCACCTTCGCGTACTGGTGTTCGACCTCGGCGGCGGCACGTTCGACGTCACATTGGTGGATATCGGCGACAACGAGATCAACGTCATCGCCACCAACGGCGACCACAAACTCGGAGGCAAGGACTTCGACGACCGGCTCATCCAGCACGTCTCTCAAGCCTTCCAAGAGAAGCACGGCTCCGACCCCCTCGAAGACCTCTCTTCCTACCACGACCTGCGCCAGAAGTGCGTCTCGGCTAAGATCAGCCTTACTCGGCGTCCCAAGGTTAATATCTTCCACGACTACGGCAGCAAGGTCCTGCGACTCGCCATCACCCGCGAGAACTTCCTCGAGCTCACCGACGACCTCCTGAAGCGCACCCGAGAGATGACTGAGGGCGTCATCAGCGATGCGAAGGTCGACCCCAGCTCCATCGACGTCGTCTTGCTGGCCGGTGGCTCCACCCGCATGCCCATGATGCGCGACATGCTCACCCAAGTGTTCGGTAAGCCGCCCGCGACGGACATGAACCCCGATGAAGCCGTGGCCATGGGCGCTGCGCTCACCGCGGCCATCGAAGCCGCCGATCTTGCAGGCGAACACTCGCCTATCGACATCAGCATAAACGACGTCACCAGCCACAGCCTCGGCATGGTCGTGTACCGCGAAAGCTCCCTCCACAACTCAATGATTATCTCGAAGAACACCCGTATTCCCGCGGACTGTACCAACGAGAATTACAGCACCACCCACGATGGTCAGACCACCATCGACCTTTGGCTGGTCCAGGGCGAAGACATCGACCCGCTTCAGTGCGATGTGCTCGGCCACTTCGAGTTCTATGGCATTCTTCCTCGCCCCGCTGGCGAAGCGCGCCTGTCGGTCACGTACCGGTACAACGCCAACGGCATCGTCGAAGTCGAAGCGATGGACCTCCAAACTGGCCAAATTCTGCCCCACCGCCTTGCCGGCGGGACCGTTACGCTCGAAGACCTCGCCAACAACCGCGCGCCCATGCAGGTCGCTCTGGTCATGGACTGCTCTGGTTCCATGTACGGCGACAACATTACCAACGCCAAGCTGGCCGCTAGCGGCTTTGCCGAACGCACCCTCGCTTCGCCCAATCGCCAGATCGCCGTCGTCGCTTTCCCGGGCGGCGTCAAGGCTACCCCAACCGCCGACCTGTCTCGACTGCAGTGGGCTATCGACCACCTCTCACCCATTGGCTCTACGCCAATGAGCGAAGGTCTGTACGAAGCGCGCAACCTGCTCCGGCCGCGCGCCGGTGTGCAGCGGGTTTTTGTGATCATGACCGATGGGCACCCCGACGATCCCGAAGGGACCGTTGCCGAAATTCATCGCCTACGCACGGCAGGCGCACGAATCATCACCATCGGCGTAGGCGACCAGGTCCAGGGCGATTTCCTCGCATCTTTGGCGTCCGGCCCCAGCGACTATCACTTCTGCAGTGAGTCCCTCGAACTCGAGGGCACCTTCATCAACTTGGCTACCGAGCTGTCCGCGCCAGCGAAATAGGCCCCCTACTTCCTGCGCCAGGTTACCAGCCCGGCGCACTTCTATAGACTCTCCAGTCGGAGCTTCAGTCCGTGAGCGACACCGAAACGTCCCTAAACCGCTTGACCCATGAACTTGGCGAAATGCGTCAAATGGTGCAAGACCGCCTGAGCAATGATAAGGTCCGAGAAAAGGCTTTCGACAAGCTTTATGAAGAATTGCGTCAGTACAAAGACGACTTCATCTTCCAAGCCGAAAAACCTCTTCTCCTCGACTTGCTGCTGTTTTACGACAGCCTAAATTGGTTCCAAGAGAGCATGGTCAAGCAAGAGATGTCTCCCGACGTCATCGCCGACAGCTTTC
>JAACDH010000220.1 GCA_009936995.1 Rhodobacterales bacterium | reverse complement strand
CGAGGCCTACGGTACTGAAGAACTGCGGAATTACCTGCTCTCCGCGATGGAGAATCAGGAAGATGTAGTCCGCTTCCTTGAAGGAGCGGCTGACGAGGAACTTCGTCGGTTTGCAGCCAAGTACCGCCGAGGCCTGACCACTGCGACGCCGGTGTTCGCAGGTGCCAGCGAGGCGGAGATCAAGAAGGCTCTCGGGCTCGCTGGACTCGATCAAGACGGGCGGTCCATCCTGTTCGACGGGCGCACCGGCGAGGCCTTTGCCAACCGCGTCACTGTCGGCGTGATGTACGTGTTGAAGCTGCACCACCTCGTTGACGAGAAGATCCACGCTCGAAGCATCGGTCCGTACAGCCTGGTCACGCAGCAGCCCCTCGGCGGCAAAGCCCAGTTTGGTGGGCAGCGCTTGGGTGAGATGGAAGTCTGGGCACTTGAGGCCTACGGCGCGGCATTCACGCTTCAGGAATTCCTGACCGTGAAGTCGGACGACGTGGCCGGTCGCACCCGGATGTATGAGTCGATTGTGAAGGGCGAGAACGTACTCGAAGCCGGGCTTCCGGAGAGCTTCAACGTCCTCGTCAAGGAACTCCAGGCACTTGCGCTCGATGTGGAACTCATCGAGGACAAGCAGGTCCTTCGCCAGCCTTGATCGGTCGCGACCACGTGTCGTTCCGAACACTCCCAGATTCCGCGGAGACCTTCTCATGAAGGACATCTACAACCTGTTCGAGAAGCCGAAGAACCCGCTCAACTACGTAGCGGTTCGCATTGGGCTGGCATCGCCCGAGAAGATTCGGGCCTGGTCGCACGGCGAGGTCAAGAAGCCGGAGACCATCAACTACCGGACCTTCAAGCCGGAGCGCGACGGTTTGTTCTGCGCTCGCATCTTCGGTCCAAACAAGGACTATGAGTGCCTTTGCGGTAAGTACAAGCGGATGAAGCACCGCGGCATCACCTGTGAAAAGTGTGGTGTCGAAGTCATTCAGTCGAAGGTGCGTCGCGAGCGCTTGGGGCACATCGACCTCGCCACTCCGGTCGCCCACATCTGGTTCCTCAAGAGCCTTCCCAGTCGTATCGGCAACCTGCTCGATATTTCGCTCAAAGACCTTGAGAAGGTACTCTACTGCGAGTCCTACATGGTCACCAACCCCGGCGAATCGACGCTACGGGAAGGCGAAATTCTCACGGAAGAGGACTACCGAGAAGCCATCGACACCTTTGGCTACGGTGCATTCGAAGTGGGGATGGGCGGCGAGGTCATTCGTGACTTTCTCGCGCGGATGGACATCACTGGGCTGTCCGAAGAGCTGCGTCTTCAGATGAAGGAGACCAACTCTGAGGCCCAGCGCCGCACAATCTCCAAGCGGCTGAAGATTGTGGAGGCTTTCCGCGACAGCGGGAACCGCGCTGAGTGGATGATGCTGGAAGTCGTTCCAGTCATCCCGCCTGACCTGCGCCCACTGGTTCCGCTTGACGGTGGTCGGTTCGCGACCTCAGACCTCAACGATTTGTACCGCCGCGTCATCAACCGGAACAACCGTCTCAAGCGACTTCAGGACCTCAACGCTCCTGAGATCATCATCCGCAATGAAAAGCGAATGATGCAGGAAGCTGTGGATGCGCTGTTCGACAACGGTCGTCGAGGCAAGACCTTCACCGGTCCAAATAAGCGGCCTTTGCGTTCGCTGTCCGACATGCTCAAGGGCAAGAACGGTCGTTTCCGCCAGAACCTCCTGGGCAAGCGCGTGGACTACTCTGGCCGTTCGGTCATCGTGGTCGGTCCGGAACTTCGGCTCCACCAGTGCGGTCTTCCCAAGAAGATGGCGCTCGAACTGTTCAAGCCGTTTATCTACAACAAGTTGGAAGAACGGGGATTCGTCAACACCATCAAGGCCGCGAAAAAGATGGTGGAGCAGGAGCGCGAGGAAGTCTGGGACATCCTTGATGAAGTCATCAAGGAACACCCCGTGCTTCTCAACCGCGCGCCAACGCTTCACCGGCTTGGCATGCAGGCGTTCGAACCGTTGCTCACAGAGGGCAAGGCCATCCGCCTCCACCCCCTGGTGTGTACCGCTTTCAACGCTGACTTCGACGGCGACCAGATGGCTGTCCACCTGCCCCTATCGGTGGAAGCTCAGATTGAAGCCCGCGTGCTGATGATGTCGACCAACAACATCCTCAGCCCCGCCAATGGGCGGCCCATCATCAACCCATCCCAGGACATCGTTCTGGGTAGCTACTACATGACCCGTGAGCGCTTCGGCGTGAAGGGTCAGGACCGCGTCTTTGCTGGTCCCGCTGAAGTGGTGTCGGCCTATGATGCGGGCGAGGTGCATCTTTTGGCTGGGATTCGGGTTCGTATGCCCACCCCGAAGACCCCCCAACGAATCATCGACGACTTGCCCGAGCTCGGTGATGCCCACCTTGTGATGGGTATCGACTCGCCGGACGGCGCATCGAGTGCACTGCACGTTCACCGGGGTGGTTGGCGTATTGTCGAGGGCGGCGGAGACCTCGGCGAATTTGCCATCATTGGTGGCGATGTTGCAGCAGCCTTTGGCAACGATGCTCCAGCGGGAGCGCCGGTTGGTGTTCTGCGGCTCCTTGATGTGGACCAAGTCCCCGAAGCTGTGAGTGGATGCTGGACCTTCTCGGCCACATCCCGCCGCGATGATGGCGGCTACCCGTCGGCTTTCTCAGCCGATGGGTCGGATATCGCCGGCGAAGTCGTCGAGGGCGATGGCTTTCGTGTTGTGGCCTACGAGCTGCCCAAGCTTCGCGGAGCCAATCGGGTGGTTGCAGTGGTGCATCCAACCCTCAGCGAAGAGTTCGACAACGGTGTGCTGGACGCCCGCTTCAACGCCAATCGACGGTTCGATTTGCTGCATCGTGCCGTCAAGGCCGCTCGGGACCGCTACTCTGACGAGCTGGTGATGGTGGTGGCGCCCCGTGGGATGTTCGGTTTCCGAGGCCTCGTGCCCGCCGACAGCGACGGCGCTCTCGTACAGACCACGGTTGGCCGCGTCATCTTCTCCACCATCGTGCCAGACCAGGTGCCGTTCAGCTTGGCCAACCGCCCGCTCGGGAAGAAGGCGCTCGGCGCCCTTATCGACCGTTCCTACCGCGACTGCGGTGCCAAGCGTACCGTTCTGTTCGCCGACGCGATGATGGCGATGGGCTTTGCCATGGCAACTCGTGCAGGTGTGTCCATCTGCATCGACGACATGCACATCCCTTCTCGGAAGCAGGAGATTCTAGAGTCCGCGACGGACGAGGTCCGTGAGACGGAGGCCCAGT
>JAACDH010000219.1 GCA_009936995.1 Rhodobacterales bacterium | reverse complement strand
TCAAGAAAGATGCCTGACCCGCACAGGTTGACCCGCACAACCGACGTAAGGCACTGTTCTTACGATGTTTATGTTACTTCGGTTCAACGTGTAGCCACCAGCGGTTACGGCTTTGCGCGGATCTCGCTGATACAGAGGTCTTCCCATGTCGTGCCCGGGTAGGCCTCAAGCACCCGGAGCGCCAAGTAGGCTGGACGCTGCGGGCGCGCGGTAACGCCGGGTTGGGTGGACGGTGCATACGCTGCGGGCACCTTCCATTCTGGCAACGCCAGCTCTTGCCAGTCGTTGACGTCGGTGAGCGTGACCTCGTGTCGACCCAAGACAGGGAGATTCATCTGTACCCGGCCTTGGACTGCTGGTGCCCAGCCCTCACCCAACCGCACCACCTCCAGGCGTTTCGGACGTGCGTTCTTGGCGTAGAGTTCCGGCGACTCCGCGTAGCCAGCGCGGATTTCCAACGTTTCGCCGCCGAGAGGGACCAGGACCACCGAGCCGACACCGTTGTCCTGTTCTCCCTCCACCCACGACATGTTCCGATCGCCATCGATAAGGTTGGTAGGCCCATACGAACATGACCACCGGTCATAGGCCTAAATCGCTGCGGTGCGGGCGTCTGTGTCGTCCGTCTCGGACGGGCGCGATGGCTCTTTCTTGGGCGAGCCGGGCAGTACGCTCGATGCCTTCACCATCCGATACTCAGGCCCCACAGGCGTGACCGAGGCCACCTCATTTTCTCGAACTTCTATACGAGGCCAGGCGCGGCTACGCAGGGGGAACCTTCGTACGCTTGGCCGAACGCCATACCCATCAAGAAGATACTGATCATCACGCTACCCCTCCAATTCGTTGTCGTCGTCTCGCTAGACTCCGCCCACAGCCGACCGCCAGATCTTCCGCATCGGCGCCGTCGTCGCCCCCGACCTCGATGACCTCCGCATGGAATCGAAGCGCATGCCCGAGTGTCGCTTCGCCACCGTCAGCGGCGTGCTCCTGACGCCCCACCCTGGCCGAAGATTTGGCGAGCGCGGGCGGTGAAGGGACCCATGTTTTGGGGCCACAACGTGCCTCTCTTCCGGTCATAAACATGGGTTCGAGGGTCCGGTCTTGCGATCAGTCGCTGGCTAGTTCGACCCCATCACTCAGCGGTGGCGTGCAGGGTTGCGAGCGAAATACTAAGTCCCGCAGCGGTGGCTCCGGCCGACAGGGCAGGGTCCAGTTGTTCACCCAGGGCTTGCATTGCCCCTTCGTATTCCTTGATTCCCAGCTTCGCGGCCGAAACCGAGATGATTACCGCAGCGTCTACTTCCTCGACGCTGATGCACAGTCCATCGAACAGTTCCATCTCTGCCATTCGCTCAGCCAGGTAGATCAGCCCAGAGGCCAACACGGACACCGACTGGGCGCCCGCAGTCGCCAGCACAGGATCGTTGACCAGGTCGGGCATGGGCGCGTTCCCTACGGCCCGGCAGGGTCCGCGAGAGAGATCCTGTGCAGATCTCAAGACGTCGGACAGGCGCGCGCGACCTTTGACGGACACCAAGGTCTCGATGGCGACAACACAGTCCGTAGCGTCCTGGTTGTTGCACTCGATCTCCATGAGCGAATCTTTCAGATGATCTATCGATTCTATGGCTCCCCGCAGCGAACCCTCGACAGCGCCGGGAGCCGCTCTACCCCCCGCTTGAGAGTAGGCCAGCAGGCGAAGGCAGGACTCCACCGTTGCAACCGCTATCTGAGCCTCTGAACAACTGCTCCGGTTCCCATCGATGGAAGACGCCAACTCCGCGAGCCCTGGCACCAATGCTCGTCGGGAGAGCGAGCGGCTCGTGTTCCGACGCTGCTCTGCGAGACTCTCCAGCCGTGCGGCGACAATCTGCGCGAGGTCCAGGAGGTTCGCGCGCTGCTCGTCGTCGAATCCTCTGGCCTTGGTATCGAGCACGCATAGCGAACCAACGACGACGTTCTGAACATAAAGGGGGATACCCAAGTAGGCCTGGATGCCATAGCGCTCTACGAGCGCCTGTGGGATTCGATCGTCGGCGGAGGCGTCCGTCACCTCAAACGGTTCGCCATCGCGCACAACGAACTGGCAGAAGGACACGTTCCGCTCGGTTGCCCGAGCCGCAGCCAGCTCTCGCGGAAGACCGAAATGTGCTTGGAACAGCTGTACCTGCTCTAGCACAAGTGTAACGAGCGCCATTGGAGCGCCGAGTTCGCTGGCGGCTTTCTTGACGATTGCGTTGAGTTCAGGGTCGTTCGCCTGCGCGAGCAACACCTGTGCGAGGACATCACTCTTCGCCTTGCGAGAACCGAGCGCGTCAAACTCATTCATAAATCTTCTCCCTTGTGGTTCGGTAGATTGACGCAATGGTCACCCGCGCGCCAGTCGCTTACCAAACACCTTCTACCCGAAAACCACACTCGACGTGGAAACAAGCGACCTGTTTGTTCTCATAGGGCCTTTGTGACCTTCCCTGCCAATGCTCATGTGACGTGCAGAAAATCCAACGGGCCTACACCTTCGCGGATTGGCTCTGGGACGTGTTTGTGCACATGCCGGTGGATGAAGATTCCCAGTAATCGGGACCTCCACGATCCACGAGGGGCAAAACGAGCATATTTTGGAGCGCGTTTAAGATTGATGGACTCGAATGTGTCTGTGAAAGAGGACTCACGCTTCACGCCGTCGTTCGCCCGCCCGCAACACGAGCGGTCCTCGACAGCCTCGAGCGCTCCGCGCCACGCCAGGCGCGAGGGCCACCCTTGCCGCAACTCGCGTCCGCCTGCGCCGCCGAGCTACCGCTGGGTTGGTGCACAGACCCGCGTTTGCGCCTGAGTACGCCACGAGCCCACCTCACCACACCAGGGAGCAATCCGCGCTTTCGGGTGGCTAGCCTGGCGGCCCGCCTGGGTACCGCTGGCGCACAAGAGCCGGTCGACCTGACTAAACCGCCAAAAACCATGTCGAAACTACTAAAACCCTGCATACTGGCTCGGGAGATGCGCGATTGCTTCTTATCCTCTCCAGCGCCAAGGTCCCGTTTCGGGTACTGTGATACTCCTCGAACACCGGAGGTTTCCATGATGCTTCTGGTGGGCTTATTGCTCTCGGTAGACGCCACTGCCCAGGACCAGTTTCAGTTCGTCGTCGTCGGCGACACCCAGACCGACGGCGGCGAGGACTCGGTCAACTGGGATGTGCTCACACAACTGATGGTGGACATGAACACCCACGACCCGCTCTTCGGTCTCTTCGTGGGAGATCTCGTAGGCGGCACAGGTACCGTCGCTGGGACCATCGGCCAGTGGAACGACTTCCTGAACGCGACGGCCCCCTTCATCGGCGAGCGGCTGCCCTTGCTGGGCAATCACGATGTGTACGGCGGGGCCGGTACCTTCAACGCCTTCGCGACGACCTTCGACTGGCTCCCCCAGGACGACAGCCCCACAGGAGAGGAGGGGGTTTCCTACTATATGGACTACGGAAACACCCGCATCGTCGGCATCACCAGCGACCAGGAGGTGGGCCCCAGCTATCAGGTGAGCGCCGGAGGGATGGCCTGGTTGGATCGGGTGCTCGGTGAGAGCGACCACTTCGATCACGTGTTCGTGATGACGCACCACCCCGTCACCTTCAGCAGCGAGAACAGCCACGGCGGCACCGGCGGCGACTTCTGGCAGACACTGGCCGCCTATGGCGTCACGGGACTGTTCTCGGGTCACTGGCATCGCTACCAGCCGAGCCAGCCGGGGGCCGGTACGGACACCTGGGAGACCATCATCGGGACCGGCGGCGGGTGGACGGGCTTCGAACCGATCCGAGACTACCAACAGATGTGGGGCTTTCTCCTGGTGGAGGTCGACGGCCCACGCGCAACCGCCACCTTCTATGCCGACGAGGACGGAGACGGTGCCTACGACGACCCGATGGACACGTTCACCCTGGCCGACGACGTCCCACCGACCACCGGCCTCCTCGCCCGATACACCTTCGAGGAGGGTTCGGTCGTGGACTCGGCGCCCCAACCCCTCGGCCGCGAGATCGACGGCGTGCTGAACAACGACGCTCACATCGACGCCGATCCAGCCCGCAGCTCCGTGCTCTATCTGGACGGGGCCCGGGACCACGTAGAGGCGGGCGCCATCGACGACTATGTGCTCTCGCTCAACGGCGATGTGTCCCTGAGCTGGTGGGCCTGGGCAGACTCCCTCGACGACGCAGCCTGGCCCAATGCCATGCTGGTCTACGCCACCAACGACTACTTCACCGAGGATGAGGAGACCAACTACTCCTACTGGGCGAGCATCGAATCCGACAAGACGCTGCGCGCCTTCTGGGAGTATGGCAGTGGCACCAATGTCAACGTGTACTCCACGGTACCCGCACCGATCGCGCTGGGGGCCTGGCACCACCTGGCGCTGACCCGATCGGCCGCCGACATGGAGGTTCGCTTCTATGTCGACGGCAGCATGCTGGGAGATCCCGTGGCCTTCGACACCCTCCCGACCGGCGGGGGCCGGGGCATGCTCTACCTGGGCAGCGACACCACCGCCTATGCGGGCGACTCGAACTTCCACGGACGGCTCGACGACATCTGTCTCTTCAACGCAGTCCTGGACGCCGCTCAGGTCGGGACGCTGGCGGCCAACGGAGACTGTGAGGCGATGTTCGGGGACACCGAGGACACCGAGACCACCGAAGACACCGACACCAAAGACACCGACACCAAAGACACCGACACCCGCTCGAACGACGACGGGGACGGCAACGAGGCCGACGAGAGCCCGCGGGAGTCATCGGGGTGCGGCTGCAGCAGTCCCGGATCAGGATCGGCCGGCTGGGGCGGGCTCGCACTCCTGCTCCTGGTCGCTCGGCGTCGCCTCTCGCCGACGCACAGTGGCCTCTCTCCCGAATAAACGCCGCGAGGTCGACATCGAAGGGCGTTGACACACGGCGGAATCGTGAGCCAGCAGCTCCCAGGCGTGGGGCTCATGTTCATACGGCAACCGACTCGGACTCAGCCAGCATCCCCCCTATGGCGGCCCTAGCGTCGTTTCTTCTGCCCATACTGGAGCAACACCGTCATGTCTGAACCGACCAGCAGCGCGTCGATCCGCATAGACTCTTTACCCTTGGTGAAGTCTGGCCGAGGCGGCTTGCTCAAGTCGCGCTGCTTCTTTCCGGCCACGTAGGTCCAGTCGCCGCCGTAACGCCATCCTTGTTTTTCGATGGCGCTGACGTACTTCTGCTTCAGCGGCGCCCAGCTCGCCGTCTTGTGCACGATGTTCACCGACCGCTTGTCGCAGTGGACGATTTCGCCGCCCTCGAGAGGGAGCTCGAGTCCGTGGAACTGGGCGCAAGCACCTTGTTTGGGACTGGGCTGTTCGGTGGGGGCGTCGTTGGTGAGGCCGCCACACGCGAGCAGCGGAATCGCCGCTATGATTACCGTCAGGCGCAGAGATTTCATACGGATGATGGGTTTCATTTGAGCCCCATGGCCGCGGTGACGTCGTCGTCGTCTTCGAAGACCCGTAAGAACAGGACCTGGTCGCCTTTTGCGTAGCACTCGTGGGGCCACGGGTCGATCCAGTTCTCTGGGTCGTCGATCTTGGTAGCACTCCAGCCCGCTGCCTGGATGCGGTCTATGTAGGCCTGTTTGAGGGCTTTAAATACCTGTTGGTCTTGGGTCTCTTCGACCTGGGAGTGGACCGCGCGGATAAGCCCGCCGCCCTTGTTGCAGTCCTCGCCCACGACGCCGGGTACGGTAATCGTGACGCCGAACATCGGAGAGCAGCCCCGGCGCAACGCCAACTTTTCGCTCGGTCTCTGCTTTGCTAGATCTCACCTGGGGTGGTCCAATCTCAGGCTAAGATATGTATTCGTAAACTCCTATTAACCAGTGTTATGCGCTATTTGCAGGTAATTGTTGAACCAAGTAATGAAATCCTGATGCACAACGAGGTGAACTGAGATAAAGTTCAAGGTCAACTGGAGTTCAGCATGCGCCCAATCGTCGCTTTCCTCGCACTTGCCGCGTGCCACGCTGAACCACCTGCACCGTTTTCCGCAGGATTGGAAACGGCACCCGCGGACTTCGATCCATCAGATCCGGACTACCGCAGCGGTGAATTGCTTGCGAACCTTTCGCCTCTTTATTACGGTCAGAACACGATTTTCGAGGTCACTGGTGCCGTCCCCGGAGAAACCGTCTATTTCGTGTACTCTCTGGCTGGCGCGGGCCCCGGTCAATGCCCGCCTCCCTTGGGCGGCCTGTGCCTGGGGGTTCTCGATCCGATCAATGTATTCGCACAAGTTGTAGCCGATGGCGTCGGGACGGCCTCGATTGAACTCGCTGTGCCCGCAAGTGGCCCTGACGACCTGCCCGTTTGGTTCCAGGCAGGCATGGCCCGGGGCGCGGGTGGGGTCGACTCAGTGCTCACCAATGTCCTCGCGTTGAACGCGAATTTCGACAACACATCCCCGATTGCAGCCAACGACAACTTCAACATCGACGAAGACATTGTCCTGTCGCCACTGGCGAGCCTGTTCGATAACGACACCGATGCAGACGGAGACACCCTCACTGCGGTTCCCGGCACGCCGGCCACGAACGGCGAGCTGGTTGTGAATGTCGATGGCACCTTCACCTACACACCAGCGGCCAACTTTGCCGGTGTCGATAGCTTCACCTACCAAGTCTATGATGGCATTGCGCTGTCCAACATCGCAATGGTGACCATCACTGTGAACGCAGTCAACGATGCACCCCAAGGCGGCGCAGAGAATTATGCCGGCGGCGTCATCGAGGACACCATCTACGTGAGCGCGGCGGGTGAAGAAGTCCTCTCAAACGATGGAGACATTGAGGGAGACGCCATCGAGGCCGTCCTCGAGACCGAGCCCACCTGTGGCGGCACGGTGGCACTCAACCTCGACGGCTCGTTCACCTACACCCCAGGCCTCGACTTCAGCGGGAATTCATTCTGGCAGTACCGGGCCAGAGACACGTTCGGCGCGCTCTCGGAACCCATCACCGTGACCATGAATGTGACGGCTCGGAACGATAGTCCCGTGACGGTGGGCGAAGCCTACGCCACGGGAAGGGACGAGGTGTTGAACGAGGCGGCCCCCGGCGTCCTCGCGATCGACACCGACGTAGATGGACCCTTCCCCCTTACGGCCGCACCGGTACTCATCGCCCAGCCGGACAATGGCACGGTCGCCATTGCGGCGGACGGCGGCTTCGTCTACACCCCAGACCTTTGCTATATCGGCGCCGATTCGTTCGATTACCGCGCCGCAGATGCCAACAACTCCAATTCCAATGCCAGTACCGTATCCCTCGATGTGGGTGCCAGCGCACTGGATGATCCGGCGTACTGCGACGCATACGTCCCTGTTGTGCTCTCCTTTGAATACGACGAATATCTTTTCCAGGGCGTCACCACACTGTCGTACGTGCCGGCCAATCCAGTGGGACTGGTGTTCTACTTCCATGGGAGTGGAGGTAGCGTCGCGAACATACACTCTCCGAATAACGATGAACTCTGGAACGAATTGGTCTCCCGTGGCTACGGCATCGTGGCCACCTCTGCCACGAACGGTGGAGATTGGGACACGAGCACCAACAATGCGTCCAACAACGATGATTGGCCGCGTCTCAGCGCAATTCGCGACGACCTCATCGTCACCACCGACGTCACCACTAGCACTCCGATCGTCGGTATTGGCGCCTCCCTTGGCGGCTGGTTCGTGGGCGAGAACTTCTCCACCATCGCGTTGAATGAGGGCTGGCCCTATTCCGTCACCTCCACGCGGGTAGCGGCACCACTGAGCACACCCAACAATGTCCCCATGTTCTTCTTTGGGTCATTCAACGACCACATGGTGGACGTGTCAGACGTGGTGGCCGCGTACAACAATCACGTTGGAACCAAGGCTTATGTAGAGCACGCCGAAGAAGTCCTGCACCCAATGCGGTTCATGCGCATCGATGGATTCAACCACCAACTCAGTCAAGACCACTTCGATGAGTTGATTGCAATGGGAGGTATCGACAGCGCTGGAAACCGCCTCGTGAGCACCGCACAAATCTCGTCGTTCCTCAATACCTACGAGGCCACATCGACGTTAAACCGCGTCAACCAGGTCACCTCTCTACTTAAAGTCGTCTGGGCCCGCCATCGCTACAGCGCGCTGTTTCACATCCAAGAAGCCGACTTCATCGACGCCAATCTCTAGGCACACCCAACTCGAGTTCGCTGTGCGGGGTGTCGCTATCGGTCGCAGTAACGCTTGTGGTGGAACAAATCGTAACCGCCGATCATGTCGGCCGGGTACATGCTATCGGCCGATTCCTCAAATGTCATTTCCCAAGTGACCTCGTTGGTGTCTGGATTCACTTCGGCCACGAAGCTGGTGCCGGGT
>JAACDH010000218.1 GCA_009936995.1 Rhodobacterales bacterium | reverse complement strand
CCACCGTCACGTGCCGTGACGATTTGGGCGTCGGCCTCCTCGCTCCGACCCGCAGCCTTAAGCCCCGCTGCACCACAGAGCGCCAACAATGCCTTGTGTCCTTCGAGGCTGTCGGCGTCGAGAGACAACCCACGCTCGGCGGACACGAGCGCTTCGTCGTATGCGTCTCGACGCATGGCCAATTCGGCCAATCGCATGTACGCGGCGGGCTGTTTCGCGTCGAAATCGAGGCTGCGTTGATAGTGCTGGGCAGCCTTGAGCGGCAGTGACATCTGCTCGTCCAGGATGCGCCCTTTGGTCATGTAGGCTTGAATGACGTCTTCGGGAACCGTGGCGTGGAAGATGATGTTGTTGAACACGTTGAGCAAGTTGCTCCAGTCTTCGCGGTCTTCCAAGACGACGGCCATGCCGAGTAGCGCGCCAACATGATTCGGATAAAGCTCGAGCGCCTTGTTGAATCGTTTATAAGCCTTGTCGCTGTTGCCAAGCTCGCGTTCGACCATGCCCAGGCTGGAGTAGACCGAAGCCACCCGTTGTTTATCGCCGTGGCCACCGCTTAGCTGCAGCAGTTGACGGTAGATCTGTTCGGCCTTTTTCCACTGTTTAGAAGCTGTGTATAACGGCCCCGCCGCTTCGAGTGAGGCAAGATGTGTATTGTTCAGTTCGAGGGCCCGCTCGTACCGTTGAAGCGAGTCGTCGCGACCGGCATCTCGGAGCATCTCACCAAAGGTGTAGTAGAAGCTGGCGAGCTCCATCCGCGTATCAAAGTCGTCGAGATCTTGATCATTTTCGACCATGGGTTCGAGCCGCTCGCAGACGGTAAGCGCGTCTTGGTAACGCCCTGTCTCGTACAGGTAGTTGGCCATAAACCGCAGCGCAGGCTCGTGATGCAGATCGATCTCGAGGGCTCGCCGGTAGAAGTCTGCCGCCGACTCGCGGTCGTGACGCGATTCGAGTTCGATCAAAGCAGCCCGAGCCAGGGCCTCGACGCGATCGGGCTGCTCGGCGGACTCACCCGCGAGCACGGTGAGCGAGCGAATGGCCGCGCCCCAATCGGACTTCGCGCGGTAGAGAATTTCGAGCTGAGCGGCCGCTTTGAGGTTGGGCTTATCGGTGGCGATAGCCGATTCGTAGTACTTGATCGCGTCGTCGCGTTCGAGGTGTACTTCGCACACTCCGCCGATTCGGCACAGCATCTCGCCCCGGGCGTCGTCGGTGAGGATGGTCGACAAAATGCCGCCCATTTCGACCAGCACAGGCCAATCTTCGGACGCCTCGGCCAAGTTGATCATGTGTGTGAGCGCCTCCTCGTCCTGCGCTTCGACCTCGAGCACTGCGCGCCAGGCGTCCATTGCGACCGCTGCGTCGGTGAGCTTCTCTTCAGTCGTGATGGCAATCTCGCGCTTGAGCTGCAGCTTTCGTGGGTCATCAGAGATGCCGACTTCCCGCTGAAGCACCTGGACAAGTCCCGTCCAATCGGACTCGGCTTCCGCCAAGCGACGTAAGCCGGTAAGGGCCTCGCGGTCGTCGGGCAGGTGGTCGAGAGCGTCTAGGTAGGCTTGGCGAGCGCTCGCGAGATCATCGTTGACCTCGTAAACCTCGCCCACACGGCGCTGATAGCGGGCGGCTTGAACCGGCTCGGTTGCGGTGTCTGCGAGCTCTTTAAGGTACTGAATGGCGAGCACGGTGTCGCCTCGAGCGCCGGCAATTCGCGCCAAGGCTTCAGTGACCTCTCGGTCTTCCGGAGACTCTTCGTGGAGCGTCTTGTACTGCTCCCAAGCCAGGTCCGTATCGGCCAGCTTCTCGGCGAGAATCCAGCGCCGACGGGCGTCGATGGTGGTCCGCTGGTTGTCGTCGCGGGTGTTCTCTCGTCGTGCACAGAGCACATCGTAGACTCCTTGCCAATCTTCGAGTCCGGTGAGCAGCTGCTCGAGTTCGAGCTGAATGTGCACTTTCTCGGCGCTCTCCACAAGCGCAGCCCGAAGGATGTCGACCGCCGCCGCGTCTTCGTCGGCATTCACCAAGGCCTCGGCCAGCGCACGAGTGTCCTCGGGACGGTGGGCCTTGAACGTGCTCTGCAGTCCGTCGACATCACCGACATCGGACAAGGCGCGAACCAGCGCACGGAAGGCCATATGGCTGCTTGGAAGCAGCTCAAACGTCTTCTTTAGCGAAGGCATGGTCTCTTCGTGCTTGCCTTCGGCCGTGAAGACCGAGCTCGCCCAACGCGCGGCTGCGGCGGCCAAAGGCTCGGAGGTAGTGGTCTCGGACAGGCGCTTCCATGCCCGCGCCAGCAAGTCGCGGTCGTCGGCTTGACCTGCCACAATCACAGCACCGTACGCCACAGCCTCGTCTTCGGGGAATGAGGTCAACAGATCTCTGTAGAGCGCCAGCGCAGCACCAGTCTGCAAGCTGCGTCGCGCAATAATACGAGACGTTTGCAGCTTGTCTTCACGGCCCTCGAGCCCTTCGAGGAGGCTCGCAGCCAAGTCCCAAGCTCCGATAGACTCCGCCACCCGCGACGCCGCCCGGCTGGGCTTGTTGTCACTGTCAATCTTGACCAGCAAGGCCAACGCTTGTTTCGCGTCGTCGGCGCGACCCAGATCACGCATGAGCGCCGCCAGCGAGAGCGCTCGTCGGGCCTGGCGGGCGTCCCCTGGGCCGACAAGTGCAGAGTCCCAAAGATCAGCCAATGTAGAACGATCGCGCTCCATCAGGGCCATCAGCTCCATCGCAGCCAATGCACCCGGATGATCTGCTTGGACGTCTAGAATGGCGCGCAGATCGGACTTGGCGTTGTGGGGCTCAGCCAGCAAACTGGCGGCGTAGTAGCTCCAGGCGGCCTCGGCGTCGTTGGACGCACCTGAGGCTTGAGTAAGGTACAGCGAGCGCTGGGCTGCCGGCTCGGCGTCGATACTAGCGTTGCGAAGCGCCCACAACGCGGGCAGAAAACTCGGATCAGTGTCTACGGCTACTTGCAGCGTGATGCGGGCAGCGTTGGTGTCGAGCCCCCGTTCGATGCGCACACGTGCGGCGCGATAGCGCAAACCGGCTTGTCGAATGGGCGCTTCGGCGGCGTCGGCAGCGGTGTCGAGCGTTTTGGCAAGTGCCTCCCAATCTCCCGCAGCTTCGAGACGGATCCCCTCGGCGAACAACGCGCCGATGTGGAGCGGGTTTAGCTTGAGCACCTCTTGCAGTCGCTGGGCACCGTCCTCGCTGCTGTTCAGCGGACCTGCGGTCGCGGCACGGTACAGCAGCGCGGTCTTTCGTTGGACGTCGTCGCATCGAGCCGCTCGACTTGCGTACAAATTGCCGAGTCCCACCCAATCTTCCTTCCGATGAAGAACACGGGCCAGGCCATCTGCTGCCGCCCAAGCCACGCCCTCAGAGGCCGCGTCGAGCGCCGCTGCGAAGTGGTGCTCAGCGGTATCGCTGTCATCGGCGGACTCGGCGATCTCCGCCATCCGGAAGTGCATGGCGCTTTTAGCACTCTCTTCGGCATTTTCGAGCCGTAACGCCCAGAGTGCAGTGAGTTCGCCTCGCTGTCCAGACGCCGCGAGAAGCCTACCCACTGCATCCGCGGCCGGCGCGGCCATTGGGTCTGCCAAAACGGCGGCCTGATACGACACCAGCGCGTCGTCGGGGTTGTGCAGCTCGCGTTCGAGCAGCCAGCCGCGGCGGTAGAGCGCATAGGCCTTCGCATCGCCCGTGGCGCTCGCCGCTTCGCGCTCGAGGGAGTCGCAGACGACTTGCCAATTCTGAGCTTTCATGCCCGCCGCTTGGCGTTCGCGTTCGGCGAGTAAGTAGCCCGAGTCCACGGCCAAACCAAACGCCGTGTCGGCCTCGTCGTGTCGGTCGCAACGTTGGTAGGAGCGAGCAGCGACAAGTCGCCACCAGCCGCAATCGAGCTGGTCGCCGCGCTCTGCTTCTGCGGTGTACAGCCCTGCCAAACCCTCATGATCCGAAGCCTCGACCAACACGCCCTCAAGCTCGAGGAACGACGCGCCGTGCTCGGGGGCTGCTTCTAAGCCGAGCTGCAGCTGCAGCTTAGCATCGTCCACTCGTCCCTTAGAGCGCAGGAGCGTGGCTGCTTCCAGATGCATCTCGGCCGCCGACCAGCCGTCGGAAAGGGAGCCGAGTTTTTCAAGCGCTACGATACGTTCGTCCGTAGCGCTGTCATCAATGGCAAGCAGATCTCGGACCAGAGACCATGCGGCGTAGTCATCACCGTTGATGTCGGCCGCCTGCTGAGCCAAAGTCAGCGCGTTCGCCTGGTCGAAGCCGCGAACAATGAGGGCGGCTTCGCGAAGAAGTTCACCCTTGTCGGCGTCGGGAGCAACGGAAACAGCACCTTCCAACGCCTGTGCAGCGTCGGCGGCGCGCCCGTCAGCGAGCGCCACATCGGCCAACGAACGATAGACCTCAACGCTGTTAAGGCCGCTGCTCTCCGCGTCGCGGTATAGGGCTTCAGCGCCCACTAAATCGCCAAGACGACGATGGTGAACGTGCCCGGCTTCGATTAAGAGCGACGCACGCCCCGCAGCGTCTACGTGGGCGGCCTCGGCCACTATGGCCGTAGCCACATCGCGCCAGGCGTCTTCGTTGCCACGTGGAACCCAACGTTCCATAGCCACAACGGGAGGGGTGAAGCTGACTTGTGGCGCCTTGCCAGGCATCTCCACCTGCATCCGAACCGACGCTGGGTCGTGGGTCTTTACGAGGGGCACAGGGGCAGCCTCTTGGGAGTCCAGTTGGTCGCCGAACGCCTCGCCGGCTTGCGCCGGGTTTACGACTTCGGGCAACGAAGCATCGAAAGCCGCAGCGTCCACTCGAGCGTTGTCTAGCTCGCTCAAAGGAATGACTTCAGACTCGAGATCGGCGCCATCTAAGGTTTCGTCGAACTGAGTCTCATCGTCTTCACCGAGATCTTCAGTAAGCGGAACCATCTCATCGAGAGCGGAGGGGTTCTCTGT
>JAACDH010000217.1 GCA_009936995.1 Rhodobacterales bacterium | reverse complement strand
GGTGTCGGCGGTGTCCTTACCGTCGCTGTCGCCGCAAGCGCCTAGAGAGAGGGCTGCGGTGGCGAGGGCGCTGGTCTTTAAGAAATCTCTGCGTTGCATGAATCGCTCCTGTTTGCATTATCCAGGTCGCACACTAGCTCGGACCATTACGGAGTGGCCAGCTTCCTTTGCCTCTAGGATGCTGGTCAGGACCTCCCGGGTGACGGCGTATAGCGGCGGGATCCCCTCCATAAGCCGCATAGAACCAGAGAGGTTGTTGGCGGAGTCCAGTGGTAAATCGGAGATGTAGTACAGGAATCTGGCCTGCACATCGGGACGCAATAATCCTTGCTGCAGGCTGATGTTCAGCTGTCTGGCGTAGTAGCTGCCCTCCATCTCGAGGCCCACGCAACCCCAAATTCGCTGGTAGTAGTGCAGCATCATCGGGTTCTGCATCACTGTGCCAACCACGGTCAAAATGGGTCCCACATGGAGCTGGCGACCCGTAATTCGGGTGCGGAGGCGCTCGATATTCACCTGGTTGGGTACCACGTGAAGGCGGTCGGCTTCCTGTTCTACGAAGCGGGTCGAGACCATCACATCACCCCTAAGCCCCTCGAGTCCGCCAGCCTTTCCGAGCACATTGATGCTGCGAATTCGGTGGCCGAATAACGCGATGAGATTACCGAGAATCGTCTCGGCTTGCTGACCAAAAGCGTAGTCGATGTTGATGATCAGTCCTTCGCGCTGAGTATTTCCAGTCGGCAGCTCGCGGTCGATGGGACCCTCGCCAAGTCGACTTAGATCGAAGAACTGCACGCCGATGCCGGTGAGCGCCGTACCGGTGAGGTTGAGCACGCCATCGGCCTTCTCGGTGGCCTCCCGCTCGGCCGCAGCTTCGGGATGGGCTTGTACATAGTGCCGGGCCAGGGCGACTAACCGGTCCATGGGGTGGTCCCAGGGGAGATCGTGGATGTCGGGCAGCTCGGTGGCACCCCAGGCCAGAATGTCGTCCGACTTGTCTTGGAGCCAGGAGGACAGGCAGTTGCCCACGCTGTGGGTGTTGCTGCTGATGATGTGGACTTCGTAGGATTCGGGTAGTTCACGAGGATCGAGACCGGTGAGCCCTTGGGTGGCCTCGGCGATCTGGACGGTCCACACCTGCTCGTGGTCGCTGTTGAAGTTGTCGACGCTGTGAACAACGGTGATGGCGAAGTCCTCGTGGTGATTGGCGATGCGGATCAGGCTTTGGCGGAGATCGGGCCACAGCTTCTGGAGTTGTGCGCGCTCGTCGGCGCTGAAGGGCAGCTCGGCCATGACCTGTGGGTCGTTGGCGATGAGTCGGGCGAGCAGCAACGGGCTGCGAATGCGCAGACGGATCTTGCGCGCTTCTACGGCGTAGATGCACAGGCAGGTGACCAGGTCGACCAGGTCGGAGAGCCGGTCGCGCATGACCACCATGGACTTCCCGGGCATCATCTCGTAGACGGTTCGGCGCCGAGCCGCCGTGGGGATGAGGGTGAAGGCGGACTTTGGTTGGCTGTACAGGTACGGCATGTTCTCGGTGAGCAGCAGCGACAGGGTGTCGCCGATGTTCTCGGGCAGCCGGGCCATGGCGTAGGAGAGGGCCCCAAAGTCGATGCGATTACGATCCTGTGCGAGCGGGTGAAGCGCCGGATTGAGCCGTCGGTATCGGTGCAGCAGACGGGTGATGATCACATGGCCCTTGGCGGCGCTGTGCCTGAGCTCGGTGAGGAATCGTTCGAAGGGTAAGAGAATCCCGTGTTTTTCGCGCAAGAGGGTGCCGAGAGCGTGGGCAAAGGCAGGTTGTTCGCGGAGTAACTGCAGCAGCACCGGTGCGGGTAAGGTGGCTACTCGGACCACTGTGCTGGCACGGGCGTCGTACACGCGGGGGATGTCGAACAGTGCGGCTCGCTCGCCGAAGTAGTGTCCGGGCTCGATGTATCGCTGTCGCCGGCCTTTGCTGGTGAGGGCTTCGACGCGCCCTTCGAGGAGGAGGAAGATGCGGCGATCTTGGTCGTCACCGCGACGGGTGATCGACTGCCCGGGTGCGTAGACCTGTTCGGTCACCCGAGATGCCAAGAGGGCTCGGCCGTCGGGGTCTAAGAAGCGAAAGGGAAGAATGTCGAATAGTTCGGAGCTCATGCAGCAGTGTAGCCTTCATTCGGTTTCGTCACAGGTGTCCATGGTGTCGATCCGCTCGTGGATGAGCGCGAAACCGTCGGGGTCGATTCGCCGTCCAAAACCCGGCATCTTGCCCAGGCCTTCCCCGCGCATGTGCATGTACAGGTGCGAAGCTGCCGGTACGCCGGGCAGAATTCGGTAGTCCACGCCGAGCTGTCCGAAGAACTAAACGAATGGGCCTGAGGCGTGGGGGGCGACCAGCGGTCGGCTGTCGAGTTGGACTGCGGGCTTGGTAAAGTCGGAGTCGTTAGGCCTATTCGTGCCGTATTCCCCGAGTAGGAAGAGCAATCCACAGAGACAGTGCCGACAGGCCACGGGCGGAAACCGGCTCACCGGGGTTGAGCAGGACTAGGCCATCGGCGCTAACCAGTGGTCTAAGCGTCGCTGTATATCGGCGATGCGCTCGGTGCCGTGGGGTTGGGTGAGGTGACGGCGATCGGACCGGGATCGCGTAGGATCGGCGCACATGGCTCGCAGTCGCCCGACCAAATCCTGGGGGGTCGCGAATCGAAACTCCTCGGGGAACAACTCTGGGTACGAGAGGCGATCCGGGACCAAGGGATACACGCCGGCGTGGGTGGCTTCGAGCACCGAGATCCCGAAGAACTCGTGATCGGCGGTACTGACAACCACGTCGGAGAGGTCGAGGAGGCGGAGGTAGTCGGCCCGGCTGTCGGCGAAGCCCCAGTGCACGATGCGGCCAGATAGCGCCTGTTTGGCCTGCTCGAAGATGTCGGGAACCTTGAGGAAGGAGGCGCCGCAGACGATGACCTCGAAGTCCGCACCCTCTTTTGCCAAGTCGAACAGGGCGTCGAAGAAACGCTCCGGTGCCTTGTCGTGTTCCCAGCGATGGTTCCAGAGGATGCGCAGCGGGCCCTGCGTCCGCTCCGCGACCGGCGTGTCGGGCAGCAGCAGGGGCACACCGACCACATGGGACTTCTCGACCACCCGTTCGAGCAGGCCGTGGGGCTTGTGGTCGGGGAGGCGCTTGAAGTGACCGCGCACACCGTCGAAGAAGGCGTCGCGGTTCCACTCGCTGTTGAACCACACCTGATCCGCCGCGCAAGCCGACAACAACTGGGTGAATCCGAAGGCGTAGCCAGGCCCCTTACCGCGGGTTGGGTAGGCGTATTGGTTCTCGTGGAAGTAAAGCAGAGCCGGCGTATGAGCGAGCTGAGGAGCGAGTCCGCGCAGCTCGTGCAGGGCCACATAGGAGGTGGCGAAGATGGCGTCCCAGGTCTCATTGAGCGTGTCGGCGTTGGCCTGGATAAGCCAGGGGACAAAGCCTCTCATCCGCCAGGTCCAATGGCGTCCCGGCAAGCCGATGGTAGTCCAATCGGCGTCGACGCCGTCCGTCATCACTCGGGTAAAAGCTGCGTGAGACCCACCGTTCCATGGTGAAAGGTGGAGGATTCTAGCCACCTAGTGCACGTCCTCGGAGGTGAACTTTGGTGCGTCGGGGACGGCGTCCGGGGGCAGCAGTTCGAAACGGGTGGCGGCGAGACCGGTGCTGCGCAGGGTGCCGTCGACTCGAACTTGGCGCTTCATATCACACATGCCGGTGGGCGAATGATTCTCGTGGTCTTTGGGGACCGAGCCTGACCCCGGGTACACCTCGCCCTCATACTCGACGGCCCAATAGCAGCCGGCTCCGAGT
>JAACDH010000216.1 GCA_009936995.1 Rhodobacterales bacterium | reverse complement strand
TGGACTGAACACGTCGTCACTGGCGGTCATTACGGTTCCTCCGGTGAGAACGACAGCAGGCGACTCGGAATTTACCCGTGTTTCTACTTGCATAAGACCCCGCGCCTCACTGTCTACAAACGGGTTCTCAGCCATGGCGAGGCTGGACAGAGACACGCTCAGCGACGCCAGAACGCCGACGCGGCACAGGGAAGGACAGGAGATTCGCATTGGGGGCACCCTTGGAGGGACGGAGGTAAGAACCGGCTACCCGATCTACCCGCATCCGGCAACGACACGCCTGCGGTATGGTGACCTTGGAGGTGAAATGCGCGCCAATCCCCTGGTCTTTCTAATGGTCTTTTTGATGGCCTGTCCCAAGCAAACTACTGCCCCAGTTGTCGCCATTGGCCCCGTCCATCCCGACCTGATCTGTCCCGAAAATACCCAGCCGGCCGGCCAAGTTCCGCCTGTGGGCTACGAGGCTTGGTGCCACGAAGTCACCGCAGCGGGACGATGGCTCCGACGCGGCCCCTCCCTCACCTTCCACAACAACGGCGAAAAGTCGTCCCAGGGCGATTACCTCGCTGACCGAAAACAAGGTCCTTGGACCCTCTGGTATCCAACCGGCCAAGTTGATCGTCAGGGCAGCTATGCCGGCGGCGGCGAGGATGGGTTCTGGGTGCGTTACCACGCCAACGGCGAGCAGTCGGCCGAGGGCAAAATGGTCAACGGCCAAGAGCACGAGATGTGGACGTACTGGTCCGAAAACGGCGCCACCCGAACCGAGGGAAACTGGGCGCTGGGCAAACGCGATGGCACCTGGGTGGACTTCGATCTGGTCACCGAACGCACCATCGCCGAACGCGACTACCGCGCTGGCCGACTGGTGAGCAGCCGCGAACTGTGATCGGGCTGTTCAAGCGGTTGCTCAACGACGCCGTCGAAGCCGGCATGCGCATCTTTCAAGCGCTGGTATTGGGCATCCTCACCGCGCCCTTACGCGCCCTTTTCGGCGCTGAAAACAACAACAGCGACGACCGGGATTCATCCCCGTCGTCGCCTGATGTGCTGGAAGAGCCTGCAGCGCTACCGGCGCCGGCGGACGAGGCCGAGCAGACCGATTAGCCACACGGCGCTGGCCGGGGCGAGTGGGCTGAGGTGACTGCAGCTGGAGCTGGTGTGCGCGCCAATTTCGCCGCCGCCGCGTAGCGCTTGGGTGTCACAAGCGTCGCCCAGTTCGTCTCCGTCTCTGTCCATCTGGTCGGCATTCGGGTGGAACGGACAGTTGTCACAGTTGTCGCCGAGACCGTCGGAGTCGCTGTCGATGTTCAGCTCACCGACGTCGCCTTCCTTGAATGGACAGAAGTCGCAGTCGTCGCCAAAGCCATCATCGTCCTGATCGTCTTGGTCGTTCGGCGTTGTGGGACAGTTGTCGCAGGAGTCGCCGAAGGTGTCGCCGTCGCTGTCGGCTTGATCGAAGTTGGCCGCCGCAGGACAGATGTCGCAGACATCGCCGACGCCGTCTTCGTCTTCGTCTTCTTGCTGACCGTTGCCAAAGAACTGGCAGTTGTCGCAGGCGTCGCCGAGACCATCATTATCGACATCTAGCTGGTCGAGGTTGGGCGTGAGGCGGCAATTGTCGCAGCTATCGCCGATGCCGTCGAGGTCGGTGTCCGTGGGATCGGGAGAGGCGAGGTCGGGGCAGTTGTCACACGCGTTGCCCAGCGCGTCGCCGTCGTTGTCGGCCTGGTTGACCTGCGGCACTTCGTCGCAGTTATCACACATGTCGCCCCAGAAGTCGTAGTCCAGATTGGACTGACTGGGGTTGGAGACGAGCAAGCAGTTGTCGCAAGCGTCGCCCACACCATCGCCGGGAAACGGAGGGCTGTCTTCTTCTGAATCGGCTTGGTCGGGGTTGAACACGGTCGGACAATTGTCGCAGGCATCGCCGATGCCGTCGCCGTCAACATCGGACTGATCGTCATTCTGTACGAACATGCAGTTGTCGCATTCGTCGCCGTGGCAGTCGTCGTCCATGTTCAACTGCATGGGATCGGGAATCCACAAGCAGACGTCGCACAGATCGCCGATGCCATCGGGATCGCCAGAGGCAGGGTCGATGTCGCGGTCCTGCTGATTGGGATTGTAGTCCTCGGAGCAGTTGTCGCACATGCTGACTTGGAGGCTGGGATTGGGGTCGCCGTCCTCGAAGATGGTCAGTGTGCCGCCACCGAGAAGGTCTTCGTCGTTGTCGAGAGCATCATCGAGGATGATGTGGTGCTCGCACTCGAAGGACTCGTAATCCCAGTAGAAGTCTGCGTTGTCATACGGCAAGCCCGTAGCCGGATCGGTCTGTAGTTGACAGGAATCCGGCGTGACGTCGATGATGGGTTCGTCGGACCAATCGACCAAGTTACAGTTGAGGTCTTGCTCGATGTCTAGGTTGTAGGCCGTTTCAGCCGGCATCACGAAGCCTCCCGACCAGGTGAGCGCGCCGGCGAGAAGCCGATCGAAGTCGCCGTCTCGGACGAAGCCATTGGCGTCGCAAGAACTAGGCGCTGCCCATACGTTGAGCGCGACCACGTTGCCCCAGCTGGCGTTCGGCCCTTCAAGGGCGACCGCGCCGACCTCTCCGTTAGAGAGCTCGCCGATCTGGTACGCTGGAGCGATGGGATCTGCGCCGGCGACATGTACGCTGGTTCCGCCCAGACTGCAGTTGTTGGCACCATAGTTGGCCAGGTGACCGTCGATGGGGCCCGTCCGCCAAGCGTACTCTTCGACGGCGGTGTAGGTGAGCGCACCCATTTGCGATGTAGCCCAGGTGCCGACCTGAACGGGCATCATGCCCTGACTGACCATTAGGCCGTCGACCGCCGTACCGGATGCGAATGCATTGGCGGTGAGCACAACACCGCCGCCGCCTTGGGCGAAGGTGTAGAGCGTGTCGCCAAGCGCAACGGGGTCGGCGAAGGGGCCATCGTTGACCACAATGACCGCGTCGTAGAGTCCAGCGTCGAGCTGTGCAGGTGTCGGCGTGCCCGTGGCCGCATCAAATACGTCGATGCGCGCGAACTCGCCGGTGCAACGCAGAACCTCAGTGAGGTCCTGATCACACTGGGGGTCACCGTTGGCGCTGACGATGGCGATGGTCTCTTGGGCAAAGGCAGCGCCAGAGAAGCAGAGCAGTCCGAGCGATAGCGCAAAGCGTGTCAGGGAGCGTTTCATCAGAGTATCTCCTCACGGCGACGCCGCAGGCCCAGGGTTGCAAGAACAGAGAGCCAGAGCAGCGAGCCACTCGAACCCGTAGCGCCCGTGTCGCATCCGTTGCTGACCTTACCTCCTCCACGGAGCACGTAGATGTCACACTCGTCGCCGCGGCCATCCCCGTCGACGTCGGATTGCTCGGGGTTGGGGATGCGTGGACAGTTGTCGCAGGCGTCGCCCACGCCATCGGCGTCCGTGTCTAAGCTGGAGGCGGTTGGCACACCCGGACAAAGATCGCAGGCGTCGCCCTCGGTGTCCGCGTCAGCGTTGGCTTGGTCGGTGTTGGAGACATCGATGCAGTTATCGCAGAGGTCGCCTACGCCGTCACCATCGGTGTCGAGTTGGTCGTCGTTGGCAAACAGGACGCAGTTATCGCAAGCGTCGCCGAAGGTGTCTTCGTCGCGATCGTTCTGGTCGAAGTTGGCGTTCAACAGACAGTTGTCGCAGGCGTCGCCCTTCTGATCGAGGTCGGTGTCGGTCTGGGCGAGGTTCGGCGGCTCGAGACAGTCGTCGCACAGGTCGCCCACGCCGTCTCCGTCGACATCGGCCTGGAGCACTGGAACGCCGGGCTCCGGAATACCGGCCGGGAACTGGTCATCGGTCTCGGGACAGTTGTCAGCGGCGTCGCCTACCCCATCACCATCGACGTCTTCTTGACCGGGGTTGACCACTGTGGGCGCGTTGTCGCAGACGTCGCCCACACCGTCGAAGTCGATATCGCCCTGACCGGGGTTCGGAATGGTGGGACAGTTGTCGCAGGCGTCGCCCCAGAAGTCGACGTCGCCGTCGATCTGGTCGGGGTTGAACACGGTGGGACACAGGTCGCAGGCGTCGCCGATGTTATCGCCGTCGACATCGGACTGATCGGGGTTGTAGACGGCACAACAGTTGTCGCAAGCCGTTCCGAAGCAGTCGCCGTCGTCCATGACAGCCCCACAACCGTTCGATTGGTCGTTGGGCACGTAGGGGCAGTTGTCGCAGAGGTCGCCGACGTTGTCGCAGTCCATGTCGGCTTGGTCGGGATTGTAGTTCGTGCTGCAGTTGTCGCAGAGCATGGTGGCCGAGGTTCCGCCGGCCTGGACCTGGCCTGGACCCATTGGAGGCACAAAGCCGGTGAGCATGTCGCCGTCGAACTCCTGGTCGAAGACGGGCACATCACAGCCATAGGACAAGAACTCGTAGTAGTAATCGTTGTTCTCGAAAGGCGCGCCAGTAGCTGGGCTAATGGCCGCGGCACAGACTGGATCCGAGAGGTCCGTGCTCAGCTCTTTCGACTCGTCGATGCCATTGCAGTTGAGGTCTTGGGTGAGCGTCTCGTTGTAGCAGGTGCCAGGGGGCTTACCTTGACCGTAGCTCCACAGCATCGCGTTGCTGAGCATACGATCGAAGTCGCCACCAGCGACCCAGCCGTCCGCGGAACCGCCGTCGTTGGACGCGACGACGTTGAGGGCAACCACGCGGGCAGCGCCGGGGAAGACACTGTCGAGGTCCCACGCAGTGATGGCGGGAGCGATGATGGTGTCGGTTCCAGGAGGCTCGGTGGGGAAAAGCCCTGCCAGGGGCGTGACCCAGTTGCCGACCCGCTCGGCGCCCACAGCGGGCACGACGCCCGCGGCGTGGCAGCTCTGGCCGCCGTCGGCCACGTTGACACCGTAGAACAGGTCGTGTCCGACGGGACCCCCCGGATCAACCAAGGCGCC
>JAACDH010000215.1 GCA_009936995.1 Rhodobacterales bacterium | reverse complement strand
TTGTGGTTTTAGATCCTTGTCAACATCTGTTCGCAGCCGAAAATTCCAGCTTTCTCCGACATCGCGGCGCTCAACATTTGGGACATTTCACATCGCGGTTGCCAGATGGCGGTTCACCCGGTTAACTCCCGGGGGCCGCTAGACCCGATTTCAGATTGGGTCCCGCTAAACCTTCTCTGTGCAGAGGCTCCATCATGGCCCGCAAGTGTGTACTCACCGGCAAGCGCCGGAACGTCGCGAACAAAGTTTCGCACTCCAACCGTAAAAGCAAGAAGTACCAGCTTCCCAACATCCAAGCGAAGCGCTTGTGGTGGGCCGAGGGCAACCGCTTCGTGCGTATTCGGGTTTCAACTCGTGCGCTTCGCACTATCGATCGGAAAGGCCTACACGTCTTCGCGAACGAGCAGGGCGTAGACCTCTCCAAGTACTAGGCCGCTTCAGCGGATTGATTTGAGAGATTAGACGAGGGGCCTTGGGGCCTCTTTTCCTATTGGATCAATTTCTGTCGACGCAGACGCAACCTAGCGGCACGAGGGGAACAGAACGCATCCTAGAACTTGAAGGTGAACGACCCTCGCTCGTTTTCGTCGGTGTCCTCTTCCTTGGGCGGAAGAGGCTGGCGCCGAACTCGGTCAAGAGGAAGCTGTTTGCGCTCCCGACGCAGGGATTCCTGCTCTCGGCGGATTCGATCGATGATGTAGGCGTCTAGCATACCGCCTCCTAAACCTGAGTGAACCTTAGCACCAGATTGGCTTAGGCAAGAGGTTTCTGTCCGTCACCCTGTGTCAATCTAATCGGCTCATTGGGGTTTGAATTACAGCTGTCTTCAACGAAACAGCTGATTCTGTCAGTAGATCGTACAACCTGATGAGATCACCAAATTGTGCCTTTTCGAGTGCTTCGCGGTGTCCGGCGATGGTTTTTTCGTCTCCGCGGACCGCTGGACCGGTGAGCGCGGCGACCGGGTCTATGCCGGCGTTCTGCAATGAGGCCATGGCGAGGGGAGCAAGCATGGCGGGCGCGTCCTCTGCGGGGACCCCTGCTGCCTCGAGAACCCGCGAGGCCTCGGCGAGTAAAACGGTGGCGAAGTTACCCGCGATCACTGCTGCACAGTGGTACAAGCGACGGTCGCCAGGGACTTCGACCGCCCGCATGCCTAAGATCTGGGCGATGGCATGCCCGGCTTCGAGCGCTTTGGCGTCGCCGGCCAAGGCCACGGGGACGCCTTGGAGGAGAGGAATCGCCACCTCTGGTCCGGGAAAGGTCATCAGGGGATGGAAGCTTCCGGCTGGTTGGTGTGGCGCCAGCACTTCGACATCGGCGGCACCCGAACAGTGTAGGACGACGGCGTCGTGGGTAACGGTGGCCGCGACTTGGGCGATGGCGTCGTCGGGAACCGTGAGCAGCAATACGGGCAAAGGGGGAATTGGATCGCCGCGCCCAACCAAGACGACAGGGTGTCCGGCTTCGATGAGTAGGGCGTATAGGGAGCGTCCCAGTCGGCCGGGGCCGACGATTCCAATGTCCATGGTGGCCTCTGAAGGCGTTGTATCCGGGCGGGGCGCGACGGGTTCAGAATAGGACGGTACGGTACGATGGGACCTCGTGACACCGTCCGAGCGTGGAGGTGTGTATGAGCCTGTTAGAGCGTGAAGACATCGGCGGCGTCGCGGTGATCAAGCTGAATCGGCCCAAGCGAAGGAACGCTCTCTCTGGGGCGTTGGTTGCGTCGTTGCGCACCGAGCTGGCCCACGCCGCGGCGGACGACAGCATTCTTGTCATCGTGCTTACGGGCAACGGGCCGGCGTTCTGCGCGGGCGGTGATCTCGCCGATGGTTTGCGTGGCGATGGTCCCGTAGCAGCCCATCAAGATCGGGGCGACTTTGCACAGCTAATGGCCGAGATCCCTAAATTGAGCGTGCCGGTGATCGCCGCGGTCAACGGCGACGCCATGGGCGGCGGATTTGGTCTACTGGCCGCCTGCGATCTTGCGGTCTGCGATGTCACGGCTCGGCTGGGAACCCCCGAGATCCGTCTGGGGCTGTTTCCGTGGATCATTCTCGCCGCGCTTCAGCGAGACGTGCCTCGCAAGATACTGCTGGAGTGGTCGTTGACCGGCGCTCGGGTGTCGGCGGAACGGGCGAGGGAAGTGGGGTTAGTGAATCGGGTCTCGGCCGAAGGGCAAGCTCTACCCGACGCCCTCGAGCTCGCCCGACAAATCGCCGATAAGAGCCCCCTATTGGTGGCGCAGGGCAAGGCGGCGTTCCATCGTATCGCTGATCAAAACTACGAAGACGCGCTGGCTCATATGCACGGCCAGCTTACCCTCAACCTGATGTCGGAAGACGCCATGGAAGGCATCTCCGCATTTCTGCAGAAACGGGAGCCAGTTTGGAAGGGTCGCTAAGTCGCATTTTGGTGGTCGACCGCGGAGCCCAGGGTCGTCGGCGAATCGACCTTTGGAAGAAGCGAGGCATGGAGACCGTGCTCGCTTTTGGGGCCGCCGAGGCCGACGCATCGTGGGTGGATGACGCCGATTATGCCGTGTACTCCAAAGCTGCCGTCGGCGAGCTGCCAAAGCCCGAGGTCATCATCGAGCAGGCCATGGACGCAGGCTGTGATGCGGTCGACGCCGGCCCACTTATCGACGATATCGATCTGCTCGACCTGGCGGTAAAGGCAAACCTGGCGTTGGTCGGTTGCGACATCCACACCGTCGCGAAGTACCGAGACGCTGAGTGGATCCGTGAACGAGCGACCGAAGTTGGCGTTCCGGCGGCGCCCTGGACCGAAGGTACGCCGCTTACGCTGCGTCGCGTGGTCGACTCCGTAGTGCTGGTTGATCGCCATGGTGGTGTGTTCGACTTGGGAACCATCGAGCGAACCTTGGGACCCAGCGGAAGCGCGGCCTGGTTGCTCGAGCACGGGCAGGTGCTTGGCCCG
>JAACDH010000214.1 GCA_009936995.1 Rhodobacterales bacterium | reverse complement strand
CCGTGCATTTTCTGCAGAACCAGCTGCCCATGCACGACGGCCCGGTGAACGGAAAAGTCGATCCCAAGCGATTCCGCGTGGTGCGCGCTGATGTCAGCCCGCTCATCGAAGTGCTCCAGTCCGAGAATGACGATCAGCGATGGCGTCTAGACGTCAGTTTTGGCGAAGGCGATTACGAGGCCGATCCTTTCGCCGTTCTCGACGCATGGCAGGCGGGTCGAAGCTTGGTGCCCTTGCTCGATGGCGGCTGGGCACCACTTCCCAAGGACTGGCTCACCAAACACGGCACCCTGCTGCGCGAACTTCTCGACGCCCGAGATGCCAAGGGCCAAGTGGATCGAAACGCCACCGCCGCTTTGGTCGAGCTCCTCGAAGACACCGACGCTGTGGTCCCCAAAGACCTCGCGCGTTTGCAGCGGTTTTTGGCGGGCGCAGAGGGATTACCCGAGGCCGTGTTGCCCGAGGGCTTCAACGCCACGTTGCGGCCTTACCAGCAGGCCGGCTTTCGCTGGCTTTGCTTCCTCCGCGACATGTCGCTCAACGGTATTCTCGCCGACGATATGGGCCTGGGTAAGACCGTCCAGGCCCTCACCGTGCTCGCCGATACCAAAGGACCACACTTGGTTGTGGCCCCCACATCTGTGCTTCGCAACTGGGCCTCTGAGACGGCCCGGTTTGCCCCTAGACTCAAGGTCAACGTCTATCACGGTGCAAGCCGTCACCTCGACGAAGACGCGGATATCATCATCACCTCTTACGCGTTGCTGCGGCTCGATCTCGACGCCCTTCAGCAGCGGGAGAGGGGTTGGGTGGTGCTCGACGAAGCGCAAGCCATCAAGAATCCCTCGTCGCAGACGGCGCGTTCGGCATGCAAGGTACCCAGTCGTCACCGGCTGTGTCTCACCGGTACCCCGGTCGAGAACCGCCTCGAGGAATTGTGGAGTCTGTTCCGCTTCCTCATGCCCGGCTTGTTGGGCTCCGAGCGCGGTTTCCGGGATCGATTTGTCCGTCCCATCGAGAACGGCGACGACGCCACTCGCACCGCACTGCGCCATCGTGTCAAACCCTACGCGCTTCGACGTCTCAAGCGACAGGTGGCTCCCGAGCTTCCCAAGCTCACCGAAGTGATTGTTCGCTGCACCATGGGCGAGGCTCAACGCAAAGTGTACGAGGCCGTCCGGATCGCCGCCCGGGCCGAGGTTCGTGAAGCCCTGGCCATACCGGGAAAGAAGGGCGCCACCTTCCAGGTCCTCGAGGCCCTGTTGCGTATGCGTCAGGCGTGTTGCGATCCCCGTCTGTTGCCGGGCGATGCCGGTGCGGGTGCGCCTTCCGCAAAGCTCGACCGCATGGAAGAGCTTTTGGTCGAGGTGGTTGCCGAAGACCACAAGGCGCTGGTATTTAGCCAATGGACGTCGCTGCTCGACCAGGCGCAAGCGCGCCTCGACGACCTGGGTATTGCCTGGGTTCGGCTGGACGGTGCCACGCGAAACCGCCAAGACGTCATCGATCACTTTCAGTCCGGTGATGGGCCTCCGGTGTTCCTGCTCTCGCTGAAGGCGGGCGGTACGGGTCTTAACCTCACCGCCGCTGACTACGTCATCCACCTCGATCCTTGGTGGAACCCTGCTGTCGAACGGCAGGCCACCGACCGGGCCCACCGCATTGGTCAGGACAAGCCGGTTGTCAGCGTCAAGCTTATCGCTCAAGACAGTGTTGAAGAGCGAATCTTGCTCCTTCAAGATGCCAAACGCGATCTCGCTGAAGCAGCGCTGGGTACCGAGGGCGGATTCGTCAAGGCGCTCTCTTCGGCCGAACTTCGCGAGCTGTTTGAAGACCTCTAGGGGCCCCCACACGATGGGCCCCTCCGAGTGTAATTCTACAGAATACCGGGTGGGTCTGGCGTTGACGGCGACCCTGGCCTCCGCATGGGGTAGTATCGGCGGACGGAGATGTGCGTCTCCTGGGAGGTCCTCGGATGGCCAAGAAAGGCAAGTCAAGTGGTGGCAGTGGAACGGGGACCGTGCGCGCGATCGGATTCGCGGCTGTGGCGGTTATCGCGGGGGCACTCTCGCTTTTCGTCCTCTACACCATGATCGACAGCTATCGATTACAGATCGCCGAGGCCAAGAAGCCCGAAGATAAGGTGATGGTCATCGTGTCAGCGCGCGACTTGTATCAAGGCGTCACGATCACGGAAGAGGACCTATACGCCGTGGAGATCCCTCCGCGCTTCCTTCCCGAGAATGTGTTCTTGTCCCCAGAACACGTGGTGGGTCGAATTCCCCGCGAGCGAATTCTCGCTAACGAGTTTGTGCGTTCCGACCGCCTGGCCGATCCCGAGTCTGGCATCGGCTTGAACGCGGTTATTCCGCGCGGTATGCGTGCAATCTCGGTTGATATTCAAGGCGGCCAAGCGCTTTCTGGATTCTTGAATCCCACCAACTACGTCGATATTCTGGTCACCATCGAGCCCACTGAGAGCGACGGTACGCCGGTCACAGAAACCGTCCTCCAAGCCATCTTCGTCCTAGGCGTCAACTCTAGGGCATCCGGTGAGTCTACGGAAGATGCAGCCAAACGGGGCAAGCAAAAGCCAACCGTCACTTTCCTGGTCACCGCCGACCAAGCCGAAAAGGTCGCGTACGGAGAAGTGTTGGGCGATATTCGCCTTGCACTTCGCAACGACCTCGACGTTGATTTCGCCGAAACCCAAGGCATCACCAGTCTGGATGTTTTGCGCAGGCAGCTCGAAATCAAGACGGTGGTTCGTAAGCGCAAACCCGTGGTTAAGAAGGAAGAGACGGGTATTATCAAGATCATCCGTGGCGACCAAGTCACCGAAGAGACGTTCGGCGCCGACGGTCAAATCAAGAGGTAGTCCAGCAGGACTGCACAAGGTTCAATGGAACGACAAAGCAGCGCCCAGTCACTCGTTGGCTGGGCGCTTTTTTTGCGCCCGTAGCGCCGCCACGAAGGCCAGGGTGGTGGCCAGGGCGCTTATGGCGGTCAGCACCTCGAAGAGATCGGTGGTGTCGCCGTGGGTGAGGATGAATTTAGCCAGCAGCATGGCGGCGAGGTATCCAGAGGTGAAGCTGCTGGTGGCGAACAGGGCTTGGCTACTGGCAGCGATGCGTTTGGGGGCAAGCTCGCTAAAAAGCGCCACGCCGGCAATCCAAAACCCGCCAAACGACAGTCCGTGGAGGGCCTGCAGGGCGATGAGGAGCCCAGTGCTCCCTGCGTGTGCGGTGAACCACCATCGAGGAATCGCCGACGCAACCGCGAGCCCGATGAGTCGAAAGGGGCCAATGGTTGAGAGTAACCTCGGCCCAAACCACATCACCAGGACTTCGGCACCGACGCCTACAGCGAGGCTGGTTCCAGCGACGGAGGCGGGCAGGGAGAGTGTCTGGACATGCAGGCTGAACAGGGTGTCATAGGTGCGCAGCGTGAGCCCGTGAAGGAAACCGACCACCATCAGCGGCATCAGCACGGGATGGGTGAAAATCTCTAGAAGATCGCGGGCTTGGGGTGGCTGTTCTTCTTGACCAGGCTCTGGAAGCGTCCAGGCCACTAGCGTTGTGCATACCAAAAGTGACGCGCCGATCCACAGCGGTGCGTTGGGCCAGAACGCCATCAGGTACCCGTCGAGGTAGATCCACACCGCGAACGAGATGGAGCCTGTCGCACGGATAGCGCCGTACTCGCGAGAACGGTCTCCTAGGAGGTGTAAGGTGATGGCGTCGCCGATGGCCGTGGTAGGGGCCCGGGTGATGGCAAAGATGAGAATCGCGATGGCGATGGCTGAAGGACTCTGAGCGCATGCGAGGGCGATCCCAGCTGCGGCGCTCAGACCGGTAGAGACCCGCAAGACACTGGTCTTCGAGGTGCGATCAGCGATCCAACTCCACGCCGGTGCGCCGATCAATTGGCCGATAGGAAACAGCATCAGAATGGATGTACTGGTACCTGTATCCATGCCTGAGTTGGCCAATACGACAGCAACAAACGGAATGATCGTGAACGATCCAATCGCCGCTACGTACCACAGTATTAGGCGAAGTCGGAGGCTGTGCGTCATGGTTGACCGCATGGGATAGGGGAGCACATGCGCCTAACCGTCCTACTGGTGTGTGTGCTCACTGGTTGTGGGCCGAAGAAGCTGCCGGAGTCGGCCGCCGCACCCCCCACCACCCTACAGACGTTTTCGGCGCCTGCCGACGCTCGGGCGTGGTACCTCAAGGCGACAGTCGCTGAACTCCATGGTGACTATGCCGAGGCAGAGCGGGCGTTGGCCTGGGTGATTCGGCTGGATCGGACCAGTCCCTGGGCTTGGGCAGCGAAGGGTCGGCTTATGGCGAGTACCGAAAAATGGGACGCCTCTGTTGTGGCCTTCTCCCAGGCTTTTGAACGTGCGTCCCCCCAAAACACCGAAGAACTGTCTACGGGTCTGTGCGAGCTGGACGACTTGGTAACCTGGATTCATTCACCCTCCCTAGGGGTTCGAGGGCCCGAGTACGGTGTGCTCCAAGAGGTGATGCAAACGTGTGGAGAACTGGAATGAAGGGCTTGGTATTGGCGGTGATGTTGGCGATATCAGGCTGCGCGAAAGGTGGCCTATTTACGCCCACACCCGCGTCGTCTCTAACCACCTTGGAGCGGTTACGGGCCAGGCCGGCGCCGGAACAAATGCGCGCGAAGATGGCGGTGAAGATCAGCTCTCGGCCATTCAACCTGGCGCAGAGCGCTCCCGCAGTGATGATCGCAGACCTGCCGACGCGGGCCCATGTGGCGCTGATGGGCCCACTTGGCGGACCCGCCGCGCTGCTGACGGCCAACGGAGACGGCTTGACCATTGGGCTTCCCCGGGACCGGCACGTCATGCAGGCGCCCGAGGCGGACTCCGCGCTGCGAAAGGCTACGCAAGGGCTGTTGGGCGTCCCCGAACTCTTGAGCTTGCTTGTGGGTCGACTACCCCTCGACGATGCCCATGTGCGCCGCAGACAGCCCCTCGACGACGACCGAGAGTTGGTCATCTTGATAGGACCGGCCAAGACGCAGATTACCGTGATGCTGGACGTGGTGCGGGCCACGCCCATTGCCATGGTGGTTAAGGACAAAACGGGCCGGGACCTGTTTCGGGCGGCGTTCGAGCCGTTCGAGTTGGATGCCGAGGACCGCTGGTTACCGACGGCCCTTGAGATAGACGTGATGTCGATGGAGCTGCATGTGCACGTCCGCTACAAGTCCTGGAAAGACCTGGACACCTTGCCCGACGTGTTTGGTCTAGACGCCCCAGAGGGGTGGACGTCAGAGCCCCTTAAATGGGCGTTGATGCAGCAGATGATTACGCCGGACGAGCATCCGTAATCTCGAACTGTAGTGTGGTTCGACCGCGGTAGGTGTTCTCTCCCAACGCGCCCAGTACATCGACGGGACCGGACTCGAGTACGTCGATATATTCGGCTGCGCGCCACCACAGGGCGTCGATTGACACACCTGGGCCGACCGGGATTTTTAGCTTGAGATGCGTCTTGTCCTTGCCGATCCGTCGGATGTTGCGCACCTGGATGCCGCGCAGAAGCAGGCGTGGTTTGGGGTTCTTCATACCCCAGGGTCCCAGCCGTTCCAAGCTGTGGTGCAGGTTCATGGTGAGGGCGTCGGGAGGTAGCTGACTGTCGAACATCCGGACCGCGGCCATGTCGTCGTTGGTGGCCCCGTTGTCGACATAGGCGCACAAGCGCTCTCGGAGCTCGTCGAGCTTGTCAGCGGGGACCGAGAAGCCGGCGGCGGCGGGGTGACCACCGTACTTTTCGAGTAGGTCGGACACGGAGTCGAGGGCGCGAACTGCGTGGACGGTGGTGACACTGCGAACACTACCTACCGCCCGCTCACCTTGGATGGCGATCACGGCTACGGGACGATGAAACTGGTCTTTGAGCCGGGAGGCCACGATGCCGACCACACCTCGGTGCCAGCCGGCCTCTCCGCGCTCGGCGACGACGATGAAGGGCGGCGGCGGGTCGGAGACCATGGCCAGCGCTTCCTCTTCGACTTTGGCTTGGATGGTTCGCCGTTTGTCGCTGAGGGCGTTGAGTTCTTCGGCGAGGGGGCCTGCTGTGGCGACATCACGGCTGGTTAGTAGGTGGACCACCAGGGTGGCGGCGGCCACTCGGCCGGCGGCGTGGATGCGCGGTCCGATGCGGAAGCCGAGGTCGGAGGCCTTGATCTCACCGGGAACGCAGTTGGAGACCTTGAGCAGCGCCGAGAGGCCCGCGTTGTGGCGTTGCTCGTTCAGCCCCTGGAGGCCCAACGTGACGATGGCGCGGTTCTCTGCCGTGGTGAGTGGGACCAAGTCGGCCACGGTGCCCACCGCCGCCAGCTTGAGCATCGACGGGATGATCCGGTCCACGAGTCGGTGGTCTTTGAGCAGCGCTTGGGCGACTTTCAGGCTGACCCCACACGCAGCCAGGGACGCGTTGGCGTAGGTGCAGCCCTGTTGGGGCGGGCACAAGACGATGGCGTTCTCGGGCACCGACTCGCCCGCCGGCAAGTGGTGGTCGCAGATGAGTACGTCGACTCCTCCAGCTTTGGCCTCGTCTACGGCGGCGTGGTCGCGCACGCCGATGTCGGCGGTGATAATCAGGTCGACGCCGTCCTCGACAGCGGCCCGAGCGGCGATGGTGGAGAAGCCATAGCCCTCGACGAATCGATTGGGGATGTGGTAGCTGATGTTGCAGTTCGGACCTGACAAGCGCATGGCTGCCTGGAGAATCAGCGACGAGGTGGTGCCGTCTACGTCGTAGTCGGTGATGATGCGTACTTTCTGGCCTTGCTCGACGGCGAATCGTAGTCGCTCGACCGCTACCCCCATGTTGAGCATGGTCATCGGGTCGTGTAGATCGTCGAGTGACGGCGTTGCCCATGCAGAAGTGGGCAGGTCTTCGGTCCAGCGTGCGGCGATAATGCGGGCGGCGATCTCGGTGAGTCCGCTGGCCGACTGGATGCGTTGCACGCGCTCGGAGTCATTGTCGACTTCCTGCCATCGGGCACCGGTCAACGAGAGTACTTGGGTCATGCGCTCACACCATGCCGACGAGGAACGCTCCTAATACCCCAATGACGACACCGCCGCCGATGCCCACGGCACCATACACCCATGAGGGGAGGTCGAAACCCTCGGCCGGAGCGGGCGTATAGCTGTCTGGTAGGTAGTCCCGAATATGGTCTCCGTTGACCGTGGATACGCCGGTTGGGGCGCTGTGTGCAGAGGTGACGTGGGGAGGCTGGTGTCGGGGGGCCGCTGGGGTATCGGTGGGGCGGTTCGCGAGGACGACGGTGAGCTGTCGAGTCTCGCCGCCGCACATGGGTTGCATCAGCAGGGTGACGCGAACCTGAATGTTATCGAGTTTTGTGCCCAGGACCTTGCAGGGGTGACTTCCGATGAAGGCGCGGGGCTGGAACGCCACCTCGATGGTTGGAGCTGGTCCGGATGGGGTGTCTGTGTCGCCGCCCACGGACGACGCGGGGGTTGCCGTGGTCTGCGTCTGGATCACCTCGATGTGTTTACGGATCACTTCGTCGTCGCGAAGCCGGGTGGCGCGATGAATGGCCGTTAGGCTGAGAGCGGCCGCATTTCCGGCCATATTGTCGTGGATCCGGGTGCCCAGGTTGCCCATTAACTTGAGATGGGTGTCTTTGACGCCGCGACCATTGATGGCGGTGGCATCTACAACCTCGAAACCATAAGGATTTAAGTCGTAAACCACGTCTTCAGTGGGGCGGGCATCGGTGGCGTCGCAGTGGTTGACTTGCAGGATGACTGGCAACGCAGACAGCTCGAGGCCTTGCTCTGACAATATCTGTTCGAGATGAATAAGATGGTCCATATTGGAGTTTTCCTCACCAGGACGGGCATCTGCTACAACCACCAAGGCGTCTAAGTCACGCATGACTTCGTCGCGATGCGCTTTGAGCGTCAGACCGCCGGGCAGGCTGTACACTCGGGTCAGCAAATCGAAGCTGTTGATCCGATCGGCGTCGGTGCCAACGTAGTCGAAATAAAAGCTGCGTTCCTCTGTATCTCCCGGTCCAAACTGGTGGAGTCTGGACTTCTCTGAAGCCGTGACCAGCTTGTGGAGCTGTCGCACGTTGGTGTTACAGCCGGCGCTACTGGCTCCGACATACACGAGCTTTGTAGAAATCTCACGGGTAGCGAAGTTGATAGTGGCCATCGGCTCCGTCGGGTGCGCTGTGTGAGTATACGAGGAGCGTGGGCGCCGTGGGACGGTTATCGGGTTCAGCCTTCTCAGGAGAGACCGTGGGCCCCCTGATTCCCTACTTCGACGTTCCCGTTCTGACGATACCGATTCCGTTCGCCGACTTCGATCTCCCACTGCATGGTTTTGGGCTCCTGGTTGCATCGGGCTTTATCATCGGTGGCAAAGTGGCTATGGCTCGGGCTCGTAAGCTCGGACTCGACCCCGAGCTGATCAACCGGCTGATCAGCTGGCTTGTGGTGGGTACCCTCGTGGGGGGGCACGTGGGGTACGGCCTCATGTACAAGTTCGACGAGTACATGGCCGATCCCATGCAGTGGCTGTACGTGTGGCAAGGGCTGTCTAGCTACGGCGGCTTTGTGGTCTGTGTACCGCTCAGCGTCTGGTTCTTCAAGCGTGAGGGCGTGGCGGTGTGGCCCTACCTCGACTGCTTGGCCCACGGCATGGCGGTGGGCTGGTTCCTGGGTAGAATGGGCTGTTTCGTAGCCCATGATCACCCCGGCACGCCCGCGAAT
>JAACDH010000023.1 GCA_009936995.1 Rhodobacterales bacterium | reverse complement strand
CGTTACTTCGGGCGAAGGTACCTTGGCCGTCACCTTTCGCATCAACACCGACTACCAAGACCTGATGCAAGAGCCCGCGGTGGGCATGTTCTACGGAAGCTTCTGGCACGGGGACGATGTGTCGGCCATGGGTCCCGCGTCTGGCGCGGTAGATTTGGGCGGCTTTGAGGTGATGGTCGACCTCACCGACGGCGGCGGCCCCACCGAGGTGCTGTACACCAGCGACCTGCTGCCGGCCGAAGAGCTCGTCATCTTGGGCTTCCTCGACTCGGACGGCAACGCCGATCCTGTCAGCCCGAACCCGGATGACAATGATCCGGTCACCCTGCCTGGTGACAACGAATTCGACGTGGTCGGCGACGCGGTGACCACGGTGGAAGTGTACTTCGGACTGTTAAACCCGTAGGCGTCTTCGTCCTAGGAGCAACAGCGCCAACGCGAGCCAGGGGCCGCCGCCGCCGTTGACAGCGCTACACCCACAACCGAGCTCGCCGCCACCGCGCAGCGCCACCCGGTCGCAGGGGTCGCCGAGACCGTCTCCGTCAGTGTCGAGCTGGTCGAGGTTGTCGTCGAGAGGACAGTTGTCACAGGGGTCGCCTATGCCGTCTTCATCCTCGTCGATTTGGCCGGGGTTTCCGTAGGTGACGCAGTTGTCGCAGGCATCGCCATGGCTGTCTCCGTCGGCGTCGTCCTGGTCGAAGTTGGGCACGTTTGGACAATTGTCGCAGCCGTCGCCAATGGCGTCGTTGTCGATGTCGGTGTTGTGTTCGGTGATGGAGCTTGGGCAGGGATCGCAGGCGTCGCCGAGTCCATCGAGGTCCGAGTCGATTTGATTCATCTGGAAGACTTCGAAGCAGTTGTCGCAGTTGTCGCCCCATGCGTCGCCGTCGTGGTTGAACTGGCCGGGGTTGTAGGTGTAGCGGCAGTTGTCGCAGGCGTCGCTTACGAAATCCTTTTCGTTCGTCGGCTCGGACTCCTCTTGGCCGGGGTTGAATACGGCGGGGCAGTTGTCGCAGACGTCTCCGATGAGATCGAAGTCGCCGTCGACTTGGTCGACGTTTCCGTCGCGGCCGCAGTTGTCGCAGGGGTCGCCGTGACCGTCGCCGTCGAAATCGACTTGGTCGTTACCTGCCCACAGGCAGTTGTCACAGAGGTCGCCAATGCCGTCGCCGTCTCGGTCTTGCTGATTGGGCTGGTAGTCGTCGGGGCAGTTGTCGCACAAGTAGTGTGTGGCACCCGGAGCGAGGCCGAAGAGCGGCTCGGTTACGGTGAAACTACCGCCGCCAAGGAAGTCTTCGTCGTTGTCGAGGCCCTCGTACTGGATATGGTACTCACACGAGAAGGACTCGTAGTCGAAGTAGTAGTCGCGGTTGTCGAAGGGCGCACCGGTGAAGGGGTCGGTGTGGCTTTGGCACGACTCGGGCGTGACGTCGATGATGGGCTCGTCGGAGACGTCGATCCAGTTGCAATTCAAGTCTTGGGTGAACTCGGTATTAAACAGGGTGTCGGCAGGAAGTTCGAAGTCGCTGGACCAAATTAGCGCGCCAGCGAGGAGACGGTCGCAGTCGGTGGTGCTGTTGAAGCCACGGAGGTCGCATGCGGCGGTGGTCGGCCAGAGATTCACGGCAACAACGTTCCCAGGTTGTGGTCGTCGGGACTCCAAAATGACGGCGCCAAATGCGCCGTTCGACAGCTCGCCAATGACCTCTGCGCCCAGCACGGGCAGGGAGTCGGTGGTGAAGCTGCTGATGGCACCCAGGTCGCAGTTGTTGGCGCCGTAGTTCACCAGGTGACCGTCGATGGGGCCGATGCGCCAGTGATGTTCTTCGAGGGCGGCGTAGGTGAGGGTTCCCGCGTTGGACACGCCTACTTGGCCCACGGTTACGGGCATGGCGCCTTGGCTGGCGAAGAGACCTTTGATGGCGAACCCGACCGCGAAAGTGTTGGCAGTGAGGACCACACCGCCGCCGTCCTGATTGTAGTGGTAGAGCGTATCGCCTAAGGCGATCGGGTCGGCAAAGGGACCGTCGTTGACCACGATGACCGCGTCGTACACGGAGGCTCGGAGCGTCAGCGTGCTGGGCGTAGTGGTTCGGGCGTCGATGATGTCGAGCAGGTCGAATTCGCCGGTCAGCCGCAGGACTTCCCGAAGTCCTTGGTCGCAGAGTGGGTCGCCGACTGCGCTGATAATGGCGATTTGATTTTGGGCGTGGGCGGTCTGGGCCAGTCCGCTGAGCAACAAGAGCGTGGTGAGATACCTCATCGTGAACCGCGGGGTTGCCGCGTGCGGATCAGTGCGAGCAGGAGGAGAACGGTGACGGGTGTTGGCTGGGGAGAACCTGTGTTGCAGCCGGAAGAGACTTTGCCGCCCCCGCGAAGCAGATAAGGGTCGCAGGCGTCGCCGGCGCCATCGTTGTCGCGGTCGGCCTGGGTTGGGTTTGGCCTACGAACGCAGTTGTCGCATCCGTCGCCAATTCCGTCATCATCCGTGTCGTCGTTGGAATCTGTGGCGACCGATGGGCAGAGGTCGCACAGGTCGCCGTTGTAGTCACGGTCTGCGTCGGCCTGCTCCTCGTTCCACACCTCCACACAGTTGTCGCACGCGTCGCCGGTCCCGTCTAGGTCTACGTCGGACTGTTCGACGTCGGCCACGTGGACGCAGATGTCGCACGTATCGCCGACCTGGTCGCCATCCCGATCTTGCTGCTCGAAGTTGGCGTAGAGGGGACAGTTGTCGCAGACGTCGCCGTTCTGGTCTAGGTCGGTGTCGGTCTGGTCGAAATTAGAAATGACGAGGCAGTTATCGCAGAGGTCTCCGACGCCGTCATGGTCTCCGTCGGGTTGGATGATGACTTCGCCCGGCGCCACGAACACCTCGTCATCCATGGTGGGACAGTTGTCGGCTGCGTCGCCGATGCCATCGCCGTCGGAGTCCTCTTGGTTGGGGTTCACGACGCCCGGCGCGTTGTCGCACAAGTCGCCCAGCCCACCATCGTCGAGATCGAGCTGGTCGTTCAGTATGTCTGGACAGTTGTCGCAGGCATTGCCGTACCCGTCTGTATCGCTGTCTGTTTGATCGAAATTAACGACGAGGGGGCAGTTGTCACATTCATCGCCGATGCCGTCACCGTCGGTGTCGAGTGGGTAGGGGTTGAAGACGCAAGGACAGTTGTCGCAGGCGACGCCAAGCGCGTCAGCGTCGTCGAGTGGGCAGCCATTGGCTTGGTCGGTGTTGTTGACGTAGGGGCAGTTGTCGCAGAGGTCGCCCACGGAATCCGAGTCCATGTCGGCCTGGTCTGGATTGTAATGGTCGGGGCAGTTGTCGCAGGTGAGGTCGGTATTGACGCCAGCCGCCGCCATGGTGCCGGAGGTTAATTGGTCACCGTCAGCGTCTTGACCCATGACGCTGTATTCGCAGCCAAAGGGTTGGCCCAAGTAGTCGTCGTCGTTGTTGGGGTACGCCGCGCCGGTGGTTGGATCGATAAAGTTGGCGCAGTCCGGGTCGGTGAGATCAACACTTCGCTCATCACTCTCGTCGATGCCATTGCAGTTAAAGTCTTGGGTGAGAAAGTCGTTGTAGTGGGTGACAGAGGATTTCTCCCATCCGTAGGCCCACAACAAGGCCGTGCTCTGAATATGGTAGTGGTTGTCCACCCGGTTGGCGTCAAGAATGGGCGCCAGGGCGGTTGCGCTGATGTTCAAGGCGACCACCCGTCCGGCCCCGGGGACCACCGTGTCGACATCGAACGCGGCGATGGCGGGGTGACCGTTACTCCAGCTGGCGACGTGCTCTGCGCCTGCAGTGGGCGCGATTCCCAGCGCCTGGCAGCTGTCGCCCGCGTCTAGATTTACGCCGTAGTACAGTGGGTGTCCGACCACGCCACCCGGCGGAACCAGCGCGCCTGGCAGCTGCATCCTATCCGGTTCGGGAACCAGGTTCAGCGGACCGGGGCAGACCACGGGTGCGACGGACTGGGTGACCGGCAGATAGCCGTCGCTGACGATTCTTCAGCCGATGGCTGTGGGCGAGGCGAACGAGCCTTGCGCAAAGACCACGCCGCCGCCGGTCTCGACGTAGTCGGCCAAGATGTCGCCCAGATCGTCGGCGTTATTGTGGGGGAGCACGCCGTGGTTGCAGACCAGTACCGTGTGAAAGTTACCAAGGGTTGCCATAGACGGCGAGACAGTTGAGGTGTCGAAGACGTCGATCTGGATGAAGTGCTGGGTGCGGGTGAGGCCCTCAACGATCTGGGCGCCGGGGTCGCCGCCTGCGCAGAGAATGGCCACTTCCTGTGCTTGAGCGAGCGGAGCGCTGGCCAATAAAAATAAGGTCAGTGTGGATTATAGGCGATCCAGTGGACACATCTGGGCACTCTTTCGATAGGGCTAGGTACCAGGAAGCCGGTTCACCTCTACAGTAAAGCCGAAAAAGCGGCCTTCGTCTATCGAGCGCGCGTGAACTCCGTCTACTGCGTGCGGGTTCAAGGCTCAATGTCGGCCGCGTCGCTAAAGCATGTTCGCGACGCGCCACTGTAGCGTCTCGCCCGCATAGAACGGCACCACACCCTTTGCCGGCCCAGAGACCTCGGCGAAGGCGGGCACTTGCCACGGCTCGCGGACGAGGGTGACGGTGTCTTCGTTGACCGGTACCCCGTAGAAGGTGGGGCCGTTGACGCTGGCAAACGCTTCGAGGTTTTGCAGCTCTCCGGCGCGCTCGAAGGCCTCGGCGCAAAGTTCTAGGGCGGCGGGTGCGGTGTAGCAGCCGGCGCAACCGCACGAAGTCTCTTTGAGATGCTTGGCGTGGGGAGCGCTGTCGGTGCCGAGGAAGAAGTTGGCTTCTCCCGAGGTGGCCGCCTGAATCAGAGCCTGCTGATGTCTGGCTCGCTTGAGGATGGGTAAGCAGTAAAAGTGCGGTCGAATTCCACCGACCAGCATGTGGTTTCGGTTGGCCAATAGGTGCTGTGGCGTGAGGGTGCAGCCGACGCGATCGGCGTGGGCGCGCACAAAGTCGACGGCCTCGGAGGTGGTGGCGTGCTCGACGACTACGCGGAGCTTGCGATGTCGGGCCAGCAAGGGTTCGAGGACGGTGTCGAGGAACCGGGCTTCGCGGTCGAACAGGTCGACCTCGGGGTCGGTGACCTCGCCGTGGACCAGCAGCGGCATGCCGATGTCGGCCATGCGCTCAAGGACGCCCGACAATGCGTCGAGGTTGGTGACGCCGGAGTCGGAGTTGGTGGTGGCGCCGGCAGGATACAGCTTGACGGCCTTGAGCACGCCTGACTCGAATCCATGGGCGAGGTCGTCGGGGTCGGTGCGGTCGGTGAGGTAGCAGGCCATGAAAGGCTGGAAATCAGAGCCGTCGGGCAGGGCGGCGAGGATACGGGACCGGTAGGCGGCCGCGGTCGCTGTGTCGACCACCGGAGGCCTGAGGTTGGGCATCACCATGGCTCGGCCCATGACCGCGGCGGTTGCGGGCAGCACGGCGCGCAGCATGTCGCCGTCGCGGAGGTGGAGGTGCCAGTCGTCGGGGCGGCGGATCTGCATGCTTAGAGTCATTAGGGTTGTTCCTCTGCGATCAGCAGCTCTAGCGTTTCCCATTCGGCGTACAGGTCGTCGCACCGCTGTGGGGCGGTGTGGCGCTCTTCGCCCAAGACGCGGGCCCGCGTGGGGGCGCCGGCGGCGGCTAACAGCTTCTCGTCGAGGGCTTCGAGGGCAACTTCAACCTCGGAGATCTCGTCTTCCACTTTTCCTAAGCGACGTTTGGCTCGGGTGAGCTCCCGGGATCGCTGTTTGCGGTCCGCGTAGGACTCGGCGCCGCCGGTGTCTTTCTCCTCCTCCTCGCGCTTGAGCACCTCGGGGGTGAAGTCGCTGTTGGACACACCTAAGGTGACCGCCACCTTTCCGTCGCCGAGCTTGGCGATGTGGGTGGCCACGCCTTCGACAAAGTACCGGTCGTGGCTGACAATCAACATAGCCCCCTCGAAGGCTGCGCAAGCGCCGACCAAGGTCTCGATGGTCTCGATGTCGAGGTGGTTGGTGGGCTCGTCGAGGAGCAAGATGTTGTGGGGCTTGACCGCCAACGACGCCAAGGCCACCCGGGCGCGCTCTCCACCGGAGAGGGTTCCGATGGGTCGAAGTGCATTTCCGCCAGACAGCCCCAAGGCGCCAAGGATGGCTCGAATGCGCTCGGGGGTGACCAGAGGGTTTAAGTCGGCGAGGAACTGGAGCGGCGTGACCTGGGTGGGCAAGGTGCTTGCGGTGTCCTGGGTGAACACGCCGATGCGCGACCGGTCACCCACCCGTCGTCGACCCTTGAGCGGCAACAGTTCGCCGGCCAGGGCGCGCAACATCGTGGACTTTCCACTGCCGTTGGGACCGAGTAGGGCGATTCGTTTTCCACGTTCGAGGCTGAATGTGGCGTCGACAAAGAGCGGCGTTGCGGGGTCCCATGCCAGGGTCGCGTCTACTACGCCCAGCGCGTCTAGGGCGCCAGGAGGGGCCTCGGGCAGTCGGAACTTGGGGCCGGCCTGGAGGGACTCGGGGGCGACCGCGCGGTCCATGCGGTCGAGGGCCTTTTGTTTGGATTTAGCCTGTTTGGCTTTGGTGGCTTTGGCGCCGAATCGCTCTACGAAGCGCTCGAGCTTCTTGATCTCGACCTGTTGCTTGCGGTGCTCGCCGCCAGCCAGGGACATCCGCAGCTCGCGTTCCTTCTGGAAGGCGGTGAAGTTGCCGGTATACAGATGGATTTTGCCCTGCCGAACCTCAATGACCTTCTTGGCGACCTTGTCTAGGAGGAAGCGGTCATGACTGACCACGATGACGGACGCAGGAGACTGGTTCAGGTAGTTGGCGAGCCAGGTGCGGGCGTGCAGGTCGAGGTGGTTGGTGGGCTCATCGAGGAGCAGGACGTCGGGCTCGGCGAGCAGCAGACGGGCCAGGGCGACGCGCATCTGCCATCCACCGCTGAAGGTGTCGCAGCTGCGGTGCCAGTCGTGTTTGTGGAAGCCCAGGCCGTGCAACACGGTGCCAATGGTCTCGTCTTCGCTGTAGCCACCTGCTTGTCGCCAGGACTCAGTGGCTCGTTCGAGCGCGTCTGCGGCGTCTTCTCCGGCGGAAACCTTCGCTTCTGCTCGGTCTAAACGAGCTTTTAGCTCCTTCATGTGCGCGCGTCGCGAGGAGGCCTCTTCCCAGACGGTGTTCCCGGAGCCGGCCACACCGTGCTGTTCTAGCCAGGCGATTCGAGCGCTGGGTCGTGGGATGACCTGGCCATGGTCGGGGACGATTTCGCCCATCAACGCACGCAAAAAGGTTGTTTTACCTGACCCATTGCGACCGACAAGGCCCACGTGGGCGCCGGGCAAGAGGTGATAGGTGACGGCGTGCAGGATGGGCTTCCCGGCCACGCAGAGCTGTGCGTCTTCCAGTCGAATCATGGGCGCGACTATCTCGTTTGTCTCCGCTTCGCCGGAAGCGATCTAGGCGAATCGTCGCCGACGCAGCCAGAGCAAGGGCAACAGCCACGAACCGCCGAGGGCACCCATTCCCGTGGATGAACAGCCGCCGAGGCAGCCGGTCGCGCTGACCGCGTTGGCCTCGACCTTCACCTGGGTGACCGCCGGAGACCCATCTACGTTGAGCCATTTGTCGCGGGCGACCACCTCGATTGTGTGTGTTCCCTCGTCCAGACCGGTCACATTGAACACGGTGTCGAGGCTGTAGGCTGACCAGCCGCCGCCATCGACCTGCCAGCTGTAGGCGAGGGGGTCGGTGCGGTCGTCGGTGCCGGCGGACTCGAGGGTGGCGTTGTGTTTACTGGCGCTGACCACGGAGATGGTGGTGTCGGGCGGGATGGTGTCGACGGCAGGGTCGTCGGTGGTGAACAGCGAGAAGTACAGCTCGAGGCCACCATCGACGGGTTCGCTGCGTTCGAGGAGCATGGCTACGTCGTAGGCGTAGTACAGGGCGTCGAAGAGCACGACGTCTTGCATGGCTTTGCCGGCCTCTTTGGCCACCCACTTTTCCAGCTCCTTTTGGATTGCAGGCTGCACGACGCTTCCGCCGGACACGTACTGAATTTCGATCTTCTCGAAGGCAAAGGAGGGCTCGACCAACGAGACGGTCATCGCCGTGAGGGCATTGTCGAAGCCTGGCACGCCGGTTCCGACGACGTCGACGACTGCGGTGACGATCTGAACCGGGTCGCCATCGAGGACCCCGTTGAGCTCGATCCGGATCTGCGGCAGTGAGACCTCGAGGCCGTCTGACGAGGCGACCAACACGGGTGCTTCGTCTAGGATGACCCAAGCTTCGAGCTTGGCCACGCGCGGGTCGATGAACAGGGCCAGGGCCTTGGTGAGATCGTCCATGGTGTCGGTGGGGAAGCAGAACCAGCCAGCCTCCCAGGCCGCGTGCATGGACTCGTTGAGCAGGGCTTCGGTGAGCCCTACGCCGAGATCGGTGTCGTTGGCCTGGTCGAGGGGCAGGCGGGCGCTGCGTCCGCCAGCGATGCCGAAGGTTCCGGGGGCGCCGATGTCGCAAGGCAACACCTCGGCGGGGGAGAGGTCGACGTCGACGTATAGGGACATGGCTTGCGGGGTGAGGGTGGCGTCGATCAACTCAAACGACGTAGACAATCCGCCATAGTCGCCTGCGTAGGCCGCGGAACCGAGGATCTCCGCGATCATTGGAGGTACGGTTGCGGTCATAGCGTCGTTGGCTGCCGCAAACACCATGTCTTCGACGAAGTACAGGATCAAGTCGTCGGGGACCCAGGCGATACTGGTGGAGATGTCGCCTGTCATGACCGGGTCGTCGACCCACGTGAACGCCAGGTCGGTGCCGCCGAAGACGCTGCCAAACCCACCCGTATACAGCTGGAGCGGCGCGTTGATTCGGCCCTGGTCGAGCTCGATATAGTACACCTCGGTGTCGAACTCGGCACAGGTGTCGAGCCAGTCGGCATCGCGGCTGTACAGGATCATGTTCTCGCCGCGGATCAGCCCGAAATCAACGTCGACCGTGAGCGTGCCTTCGCCCAATGTGAGTCGTACATCGTCGATAGGTACGTCTAAGTTGAAGTCGCGAATACCGACTTGGTCCCAGCAGCTAATGTTCACGTCGTAGAGGTCGTCGTAGAGGTACGCCGTGTCTTGGGCCTCGGCATACTGCTCGGCGAAGCTGACCGCTCCGGGGAACACGCGGACTTGGATGCCCTCGGGGGCGGCGGCTGCCAGAGAGAGAAGAAACCAGATCATAATTTACCTAGGAGTGTCAGGTACCTCCATTTACCACTTTTTCGGACGGTTGTCCCTGTAGAATGGGCCACAACCGAGGGTCAGGTATCTCCACTTATCACATTTCCCGTCTAAAGTAGAAAGTGGAAATACCTGACCCTAGGTCGGAGGAATGGCGCCACAAGCGAGGGTCGGGTATCTCCACTTATCACTCTTCCCGTCTAAAGTAGAAAGTGGAAATACCTGACCCTGGAAGCCCTCATGCGAACGCTCCTGCTCCTTTCCTTCGTCGCCTGTGGCGGCTCCGAACCTGGCGACAGCGGCTCCGACGCGACCGACCCCCGCTTCGACACCGTCAACTGGCCCAGCGAGTTTGGCGGAGACCGGCCGGCCACGGTGCATACCCCAGCCAACTACGACGGCACCTCCGAGCTGCCGGTTATCCTGATGCTGCACGGGTACGGCTTCGCCGGCGAGATTCAAGACCTGGTCTTTCAGTTCGCCCAGCGAGTCGACGACAGTGAGTTCATCCTGATCATCCCAGAGGGAACCACCGATCCCGGTGGTGCTCAGTTCTGGAACGCCACCCAGGCCTGCTGCAACTTCTACGGCTCCGACGTCGACGATGTCGGCTACCTGATGGGCCTGCTGGACGAGGTCGAGGCCAGCTTGCCGGTCGACGCCGACCGGATCAGTGTTGTCGGTCATAGCAACGGCGGATTCATGACGTACCGCCTGGCCTGTGAGCACTCTGAACGCTTTGCGGGCGTGGCCAGCTTGGCCGGTATGAACACCTTGGACGAGGCGGGTTGCGACGCGTCCACTCCGCTGAGCGTGCTGCAGATCCACGGCGTCCAGGACGAGACGATTCCCTACGAGGGCGACGTCTATATGCCGAGCGCCGAGCGGAGCGTGGAGGTCTGGGCCGACAAAGCGTCGTGTAACGGTACCCAGGTAGGCGACTCGGCCGATTACTTGGCCAACATAAGTGGATCCGACACTCGCAAACAGTCATGGCAAGGCTGCCAAGAGGGCGTCCAAGCCGAGCTGTGGACGATCGAAGGTGGCGGTCATATCCCCGGCTTCACCGAGACCTTCCGAGACGACCTCACCGGTTGGCTGTTGGCCAGAAGCCGGTAGTCATAGCGCCAGGGAGACGTCCAGGTCGTACGAGCAGAGGCGGCCGCCGGGCGCAGAGAACAGGCCGTCGCCATCCGCGTCGACGTAGATGGGGTTGCTCAGCACCCGCGGCACTTTGGTTGCGTCGTACTGTGGCAGACCATCAGCGAGGTTGTCGGCGCCAAACGCGGCGATGACCACATGAGTGTCACCCACGATGTTCAGCGGCACGACCCCGGAGAACTTCTCGACGCCGTACGGGTCGGTGACCAACACCGAGTCTACCTGGTCGCAGTTGGCGAACACCACAAAGTGGGTCATGTCGACCTCGCCTAAGGCCTCGAGATGTACGGTCAGATCCACCCACCCGTCGTCGTCGGACACCAGCTCGCCGGGGCCTGATCCGCCGATGTCGACGCGGGCAAAACCCCCGGCAGAGGTGATGAGTGCACCGCTCTTATAGCCGTCAACCAGCTCGGCCGTGTTCAGATCGGCGGGTGCGTCGGACGAGCTGGGGAAGTAGGACCGTGGGAATCCGGTTCCGCCGCCGTGGTGGTCGTCGCTACAGCCCACGCCGACCAGCTGGTGGCCGGCGTTGACCATGCTCATCCAGTTGTCGAAGCGGCGGTTGCCGTCCGCCCAGATGTTGCCATGGCCGTTCATCACCTCGATGCCGTCGAGATTCCAGGACCAAAGTGCTGCATCCGCCTGCAGGCCAAGAAGAGTAGGGTCGTTGAGGAGGGGAGAGGCGGTCTCTTGGTCCCAGAGGATCTGGTCGAGGTAGCTGGGGTGGTTCATCAGGTTGACGCCGCCTCCAGAGCGCTCGCGCATGGCCCCGAACAGACGCTCAATATCGTGGTGATACCACTCGACCGGGCCACCGCGCAGCGAGCCGTCGGGCACCGCGGGGAACATGGTCATGTGCTCGATGGCGACCGAGGTGACCTCTTCTCCGATGACGTTGTTCACCCAGGCGTCGAGTCCACGATCCGACGGTACGGTACTTCGGTCCACGATATTCTCGTGCTCGGTGTGGATGACGATGTCGAGCCCGTGGGCGGCGGCGTGCAGCAGCTGGTCGCCTTCCTCGATGTCGGAGTCCGGGCTGTCGGCGCTGTGCACATGGGAGTCGGCGCTCATCCAGCCGGTTGTATCAACCACATGGGCCAGAACTGGGTCGATGGCGACCGTGCCGTCGTCGGCGATGTCGAAGCTGCCCCGAGCCGGCTGGTACTCGTAGCCTCGGGTGACGGTCCAGTCCCAGTGTCCTGGAGGTACGCCCACTTCTCCGGTGTCGGCCAGCCAGTAGTCCAAGCGTGCGCCGTCGTCGCGCTTGAGGTACAGGCGGCCGGGTGAGGCAGCACCCGAACCGTCGGTGATGGCGTAGCTTAGCGCGCCATGGGGCTCGGCGACCAAGGAAACGCCGGTGTCTCCGGGCACGACCGTCGCCGAGGCCGAGTCGTCACGGCCCTCAGCGCGGACGAAGACGCGGAACTGCCAGGGCTGCTCGAAGTCGGGGATCACCAGCGCGAACGTTCCGTCGGATGCCGAGGAAACTACGTCGAGAACAGCCCAATCGGCGTCGGGGGCCTGAGCCTCGACCACCACAGATGCTTGGACCGCCTGACCCGCGTGGTCGACGATCTGACCGGAGACTTCGCCGACCGTGGCCGGCTGGTCGAGGAGTGGCATTTGAGTGGCCTCAAGCAAAGGAGCGGTCGCCGAGGGTCCACCTGAGGCGCCCACGGAGAAAAATCGAGTGAGCGTGCGGTTTTGGCCGGGCGAGAGGTCGAAACCGTTGGTCAGCTGGGTCAAGTCGACGGCAATGTTGATACCGGCGATGCTCATCGTCGCCAGGGTGGCATCTTCGATGCCCCAGGCGTAGGCGCTGTCACCGTCAGTGGCCAGGGACCAGGGTAGCCCAGCCTCGAAGCGGAATCCAGCCAGATCGACGGTTTGACTGGCGTATGTGTATGTGGACAGCGTGTGGCCATACGAGATGAGCGCGGCCTCGATGAGGTTGAACGAGTCGTCGCCTACGTTCTCGACAGTCATCTCGATCTGGAGCACGCTGCTGTTGGGTTCTAGGATGTAGTCGACGGTGATTTCGGCGCCGAAAGGGTCGCTTAGCGGTCGTCCGCCCTGGTCTGTGGCGTCGCGGATGAGCGTGTACTCCACCAACCAGTGGAAGTCGTCGGTGCCCACAGCTCGGATGATGGCCGCTTGCCCGTCGGAGCCGTCATTAAGCACCGTTACGGATTCGGCGCGGAAGGCGCGGACCTCGGACTGTTCGACGGCGAGTAAATCGATTTCGACCAGGACAAAGCCGAGGTCATCGAGCTTGTCTTCACCGGCGTTGCAGCCGTCCATGGGGGCTGCGTCGGCCAGGGCTCCGCCGTAGTACCAGTAGGTAGACTGGCCCACGGGGTCGGTGATCACAAAGGCCGCATGGGTGTTGGCGAGGAGGAAGTCACCTTCGGTGCCCACCGCGACTTTACCCGGAAGCGTATCGGAAACGCCGATTTCGCGGGCGAGTGCCTTCTCAGACGTGGGGCAGCCCTCGGAGAACAGCCCCTCGCCGTAGTCGACGGGAAGCGCGGGCCCCTCTCCATTCTGGACATCGTCTTTGTTGCAGGCCAGGAGCAACAGCAATGGTACGAAGATGCGTTTCACGGAGACCTCTTGCGTTGCCCTACGTTATCATCGCTGGGCCTCGGACGACCGACACCAATACATTCTCGACATTAGAAGCGATGGGGATGTCGAGAATCGTTTTGGAAGGTCACGTCCAGGGCTTGGGCCAACACGCCGTAAACCCACAGGTCGATGAAGCCGTCGCGGGACGCTCCGCTGACCGACAAGGTGCTTTCCGTGTCGATGCGCTAGGCGGAGGTGTCGAGTCCCCAATCCTCAGAATCCGCGAGCTGGTCCCGACACCCTTCTCACCGACTGGCTCAACGACGGAACGGTGCTGCAGTGTTGGCGCGGGCGGTTGCGCGTCATGGTGAGATGCTGGGCGCCCTTGTGCCCGGCCCGCATCCCGTTTAGTGTGGCGTGTGCTCCAATCGCGAGAATTCCTGATGTCCAAGCCACTTTCTGTCACCGTCTTCGAGAACGGGCCTATGAAAATCGTCGGCGAGGCCATGACCCTTCGCTATTGCGGAAAGGCCCTCACGGTCGAAGATGGCAGCCCGGTGTTTGTCTGTCGTTGCGGCGAGAGCAGCAACCCACCCTTCTGCGACGGTAGCCATAGCAAGACCGGCTTTAACGGCGCCGGTACCGAGGCCACTCTGAAGGACGTGCACGTGTGGGAGGGCAAGACCCTGCGCACCTTCTTCAATCCCAACGCGTGTATGCACGTCTTTTACTGCAAGCCGCTCAAAGAGCTTCGTAAGAGGGAGCTGGCGGGGGACGCCGATGCGGCTGCGGAGATCGCTAAGGTGGTACGGTCCTGCCCGTCTGGTGCCTTGAGCTACGAAGGCAAGGACGTCGCTGCGCCCCAGGCCGCCGATCTCGCGGAGGTGGAGATCATGGAGGGCGGTGAAGTGCGGATTCAATGCGATTTCGAGATCAACGCCGAGCTGCAAGAGCGACAGGTGAGCGACCGGGCCACGCTGTGTCGGTGCGGGCTGTCGAAGAACAAGCCGTGGTGCGACGGGCAGCACAAGAAGCGCGACGGCTTTCGGTAGGGCGGGCCCCCAAAAAACGACACGAAGGACAGCGCTGGCCCACATTCTGTGGCCGAGGAGATCGTCAGGCGCTGCAGTATGAGGTAAAACCTAAACGATCGAAGGAGTCGCGTATGTTTGGCCTGCTCGAGACCACCCAAGAATGGAAAGACGCCCTGGCGGCCTGGCCCGGTATCCAAGACAAGCCACCTAAGGAGTACCGCAAGCGGTCCAAGGGCTTCCCTGTGCTTAAGAACCGTTTCATGGAAAAGTGGTTTGGAACTTCACACTGGGCCATGCCTGGGGTCTGGTTTATCCCGGTTATCGTCGGGTGCCTGTACCTGGCCGATACCAGCGGAATGGACCGCCTGTGGACGGTGGGACTGTTCTTCGCCGGCGCCGTGGCCTGGACCTTCGTAGAGTACATCCTCCATCGCTGGCTGTTCCACCTGCCTCCCGTGAGCAACCCGACCCTTCGCGAAATTCAGTATGTGCTTCACGGCTATCATCACGAATTTCCCGACGATCCGGGTCGTCTGGTGGCGCCGCCTGCGCTGTCTTGGCCGCTGGCGGTCATCTTGGCCGTCGTCTACTGGATGATATTTGGCGAGTATACAGCTGCGCTCTACGCCGGAACGGTTGCGGGATACTTGGCTTATGACTGGATGCATTACTACACTCACCACGGCGTTCCCCAGAACGCGGCGGGAAAGTTCATGCGTCGCTTCCACTTGGAGCACCACTTCAAGACTGCGGATGGTCAGTTCGGTCTGTCTAGCCCGCTGTGGGATTATTTCTTGGGCACCTTCTGGACGACCAACGCCTGGGCCAAGCCGTCCAAGGGCAACAAGCGAGGCAGCGACTACACCGGTTAGTGTGTCGGCCTTCGCTGGGTCGAACCCGGCCGACGCCTAATCCACGCTCTTCGGACTACCGCTTCCGACGAAGGAGCAGCAGGCCGAGCGCCAAGTACCACGGCGTACCACCCAGCGGCGTACTCGCCGACTGGCAACTACAGCCTCCGCCCTTGAGCTCACCGGGGTCGGTCTCTATGGGGATGGTGGTGTTGGTGGTGGGCAGGCCGGTGTCGGTGGTCGTTGTGGTGTTGGGGTTGAGGCCCACTTCGATGGTGACCGTCGCGGTGTCGCGTTCGAGGCCGTCGAAGGCGTCGTAGGTGAAGCTATCTTGACCCTCGAAGCCGGCGTCTGGCGTGTAGGTGAATGAGCCGTCGGCGTTCACGACTACGGTACCGCTGGTAGGCTGCGTGTTGCCGTCGACGGTGAGCGTGTCCAGCTCGGGGTCGGTGTCGTTGAGCAGCAGGCCGTTGGGTGCGTCTACGATGAGCTCGGTCTCGAAGTCGGTGACGTAGGCGTCGTCGACCGCGTCAGGGGCGGTATTCGGCACCTCGACCACTTCGATGGTGACCGTGGTGATCTCGGAGTCGTCGAAGCCATCGTTGGCCGCGTAGGTGAAGCTGTCGAAGCCGAAGAAGCCGGCGTTGGGCTGGTATTCGAAGCTACCGTCGGCGTTCAGGCTGAGGACACCGTCGGTGACGTCGGTGTCGAGGACCGCAGTCAATGAATCGCCTTCGATGTCCGTATCGTTGGCGAGCACGCCGGTGAGCGCGGGAACGGTGAGCAGCGCGTCTTCGTCGGTGACGTAGGCGTCAGCCACAACGACGGGGGCGTCGTTGATGGGGGCGACGGTGATGGTGACGGTGACGGTGAGGCTGTCGATGTTTCCGTCGTTCATGAAGTAGGTGAACACGTCGTCGCCGTTGAAGTCGGGGCCTGGCGTGTAGTCGAAGCTGCCGTCGCCGTTGAGCACCAACAGGCCATTGCTGACGTCGCTGACCAGGATGGCGGTGAGGGGGTCGCCCTCGGGGTCCACGTCGTTGGCCAGCACGCCGCTGAGGG
>JAACDH010000213.1 GCA_009936995.1 Rhodobacterales bacterium | reverse complement strand
TGAGGTTGGGACGCTGCACCTGGAGCGGCAAGTGACAGCCTTGGCAGGTGTCTTGACCCACCTCACGAATTGCGTCGAGGAACACAGCGCTGGGTGGATGAACACCATGGCTACTCTTGTTCCAGGTGTCGTGGCTACCCACATGACAGGCGTTGCACGTCTGTGCCGACAGTGAAGCGAGTCCGGCGGGTTGTTCGCCCACGCGCACACCGTCCGACCAGTTTGCGAACAGCGGCGGGATGCTTGGAACGATCGGTTCTGGTATGATATCGACCACAACGGGTTCTTCGGAGCTGGGTTTCTGCTTACGACCCGCATGAGCCGGCGCGATGAGGGCTAGCGTAACTAGGGCGGGTAGGAGCTTAGAAGTCCACCACTTCAGGGTGGTCGCCGCGAGGGGATTCGGGGAGGACAATCTCGGTGCCATCGGGTGCGTAGAGGGAGAGGTAGGTGGCGTAACCCCCGGAGACCTTCTTCACGTAGTCCCCGGTTTCACGGAAGGGGATGTGTTCGACCCAGACGTCCATGGGCATGTCACTGCCGGTACCTTGGAGCCAGCCGGCGACGTTGAACGGTCCGCCGTTGTAGCTGGCGATGGCGAGGGGATAGACGCCGTCGAAGCGATCGAGGAGGAGGCCCAGGTAGCGAATACCCATACCCACGGCGATGGTCGGGGCTTGGAGGTCCTGGGCAGTGAACTGGGTATCATGGCTGAGATTTGCCAGCAGATGGCCGGTTCGGGGCATGATCTGCATTGCGCCGCTGGCACCTACGCGACTACGAGCGATGGCGTTGTAGGTACTCTCTTGGCGCATGAGGCCCAGCACCAAGTAGGGGTCGACACCACTGTCGCGGGCGGCATTCCACACCAGATGATCGTGGGCCGTGGGGTACGCCAATCGCCACGCATCATCTGCGAGGGCGTTGTCGTCGACATTCTCCCACAAGTCGTACGTAAAGCGCGCGCCATGATGGTGATCGCGGGCGAACAAGAACAGCTCTCGCCAGCCCTCGTTGTTGAGGTTCAGCTTGCGGGCCTGGGCATAGCGGGGGTGACCCGATCGCTTCCGAGCGTCGCGCCAGTCCTCAAACATCTCGGCCATCAGCGGGCCGGACAGGTCGTAGAGGCCGACACGCGCCATATCCCAGATAGCGGGTAGGTCCGTCCAGGTCTCTTTGTTCTTCTCGGCGAACTGGTAGAACGTGGAACGTGCGTCGTCGGGATCGAACCACTGGGACGTCATGTAGCTTGCTGGTGGGTCGATCTCGTTGTCGATGAGCATCGCGGGGGCGATCTTGGGCCGGCTCAACGGGGTCGTGTAGCCGCCGATAGGCCAGGCGAGCTCGCCAAATCCGGATGCGCCTGGGCGCAGGGTGGCCATGGTGGGGGCCGAGATCGTGGTGACCGGACTGATGGCGGCCACTGCGTCGGCGGGACCGGACTTTGGCAGGGAGGGCAGCGGTGCGCCGGGCCAGGTGCCGTCGCGACGGAAGGGCTGGGCCGTTGGGCGATCGGCGCCGTTCTGTTGAGCGAGCATGGCGTACCAACCCTGAGGAACCTCGGCTTGGATCCAGGCCAAGTCGGCCTCGGCTTCTTCGACTCGGTCGAGCTGGGTGAGGGCGCGAGACCGCCAGTATCGCGACTCGGCGAGGTAGCTTCGGTTAGACTTGATGAGGGCGTCGAAGCGGGTGATGGCGTCTTCGGTGTCGCCGTGCATGAAGGATGCGAAGGCGGCGAAGAACCGGGTGCGACGCGCGGTCCAACCGCCTCGAGCGCTGACGGTGTCGAAGTGGTCGCGAGCGGTCTCGTAGTCTCCGCCGATCAAGAAGGTGCGGGCGATGCTTTCTTCTTTTCGACGCCAATCGCGACTGGCGCCGTGCTTCTTGAGGCCCGCGGTTGCGGCCGCCATGGCCTTGTCGTAGTGACCGCCACGCTCGAGCACACGGTAGTGGTCCCAGGCGATACCGGAGTCGGCCTTGGCCTCGTACTTTACCTCGTACCAAGCGGCCAATTCGTCCCAGTGCCGGGTGCGCCAGCCAAACACCTCGGACTGCGCGTCGACCCACTTGGCCAGCTTGGGATCGTCTTCTGAACGACGGGCGATCTCCTCGAAGATGGCCCAAGCGTCGTCTCGGCGTTTCGCGGTGCGCAGAGAGATGGCACGAACCTTGAGCGACTCGGTATCGTCGGGAACTACGGCGCTCTCGAAACCTTGGTCGCGAAGCTCGAGGAGCATTTCTTCGGCGACGCGCCCGGTGAGCGCGGCGCTGTGTGACCGGGCGAGGTTCTGTAGACGCAACACAGCCGCTTCGGGCTGGTGGACCGCCTCGTATCGGGCGAGTGCGAGCTCAATCTGCTCGCCGATCTTCGCGTGTTCGTGCTCTTCATCGTATTCCTGGGCGGCGCTCTTCGCGGCACCTACGCGGCCGAGTTCCGCATGTGATCGCGCGATAAGAGCGGCGCATGCTTGTATATGATGCCCCGTGGGGTAGGTCTCTGCGTATTGGTCGCACTCGTGGATGGCGACCCAATGTCGGCCTCGGGTGCTGTCTTGCTCGGCCTCGTACCAGGCGCCCCACTGAGCGAGCGGGCCCTTTGAGGCGCGGACTTTGGTGAACGCCTCGGAGGCCATGTTGTGTCGCCCGGCCTCGCGGTGGATGAGGCCGATGGTGAGCCAGGCGGCGTCGCGGTCGCGGCCCCATTTGTGCTGTTCGGTGAAGCGTTCAGCCACCAACAACGCTCGATGAGAGTCTCCGACCGAGAGGTGCATCCGAATGTGTTCGATAGTGGGCTCGGTGGGCAGTTGGCTGAGTTCTGGGGCAGAGGGCAACCAAGCCCCAGGCCCGAGTGCCATGATGGACGGGGCGTTGTCGTCCGACGATTCGGTGTGTTGGACCGCGATGTCGACGTTGCCAACCTCGTCTACAGGGTTTGAAGGCGGGACGGTTCCGAGGGCAGGCAGGATTGCCATCGAACCAAGTACCAAGGCCGCCCCGAGGGGGAAGAGGCGACGTGGTGAGGAGGGATAGGACATGGTGGGAGAGCTCTGTAGAGGCGGAGGTTCCGACATTGAGGGTAGCCGGAGGTTCCGACGGTCGTGTCAGGTTTCAACACGGGCTGCCATCGATCGTTTGAACGATGATTTCCGACAGGCTTATTCTCTCATGTAATGGTCGAGTATGCATCATTTCTTAAACAATAGTGTAGATGATGACTTGACATGACAATGGCTGGCCCACGGCTTGGCGCTATAGGCGGATTCCCACTGACGCTCCGACGCTGATCAATGTTGCGGTGTCGTAGCTACTGTTGGCCTTGTCGTCGTAGCTCAAGGTTCCCGGTATACCGCATCGGCCCGAGGCCCTAAGGATGACGGGGCCTGACAGCGGCAGCACTGCGCTTACGCCCACAGCCGGGTGATAGGGGAGTACGTAGCCCAGATTGACCTGAAGTAGCGGAACGCCGAAACCGACGTACGGATAGGGTCGGAACCGGACGTAGTTGCCGCCTGTCTTGGCCACGTGAAGCTCGCCCAGAGGAAGGTCGGTGTCGACGCCCGCGATCATCACTAGGCTGCCCATGTGGTATTCGCCGCCGAGGTGCAAACGGGCAGAGATCGCGTTGACGGTCCGTTTATTTGCCAGAAGCGGGTCCGGGTTTTGGAGTAGGAAGTCGCCGCTGTAGAACCAGCCGCCTCCGACAGCGACCGTCGCGTGAAGCCGGCGGGTACCGTCGTCGGGCTTCTCGGCCTTGGGACGCTCGATGGTGATGCTTTTGATGCCGTCGGCCGTCACCGAAAACACCATTGGCACTTTCTCGCCTGGTTGTGCAATCCAAATCTCACCGCCCAGGGCCTCGAGTTGGGGGAGGAGGGCCGTGGGAGTCGCACCACCGTCCGTGAGGCTAACCAGGAAGCCACGCCAGACTTTGTCGGTGAGCTCGACCGGTAGCGTGACCGATGCACCTACGTCTGCGTGGATGTCCCAGCGGGCGATAACAGAGCCTTGGAGGGAGACGTGAACCAAGTGTCTACCGGCGACCACTCTCAGATTTCCCGCGGGACCGATGGCAGCAGCGCGACCGTCAACGAAGAGCGTGGCCGATTCGGGTAGACCCTCGGGTGTGAGACTTGCGGGCGGCGCGGAAGTTAGCAGAGCAGCGACCTTCTTGTACTGGACGCGTTGTGGCGCTTCGGCGATGTCGTAGGGGGTGATTTCGCGTTTGGGGTCGAGGGCGACGGCATTGAACCAAGGCTTTTCGATGGCGTCGCCTTCCAGGAACATGCGGTAGGGCTCGGCCTTGGGATCGTCGGCCAGCGAGGCGTCGAAGAAGCGGTTGACCGCGAATCCTTGGTAGGCGAGGGCGGCGAACAGTTTGTTGCGGTCGTTTTCGTCGCGAACCATCGTGATTCTGCTGATGGGCAATATTAAGTCGCGCATGATGACCAGCTCTCCGTCGAGCTTGGTCTCGAAGACGCGGACATCCTGCAGCGTGGTCTCGAGGTCGCGCCAGGCGGTGTCGTCAGTGTCATTCCAGGCGGTGGCCGCGGAGCGCACGTCGATGGCGTTGAGCGCTGGCCCCGTCGCGCCTGCTTGAATTGTCACCAGGTCGCGGTCGGCATCAGTGGGCGGATACAGCCAGACCACTTCGGTGGCTTGCACGGTGATCGCGAAGAGTAGACTGGGAATCACAAACATTTAAACGACTCTCCATCGATGGTGCAGTTGACTTCACGTGGGCGTTCAATGGTGACTTTGGCTTTGTACGATTTACCTAGGTAAACGGCCGATACATAGCACACGCCCGATGGGAATTCTCGAATACGAGCGCTGGCGCTACCGGAAGCGCTGATGTCCCCGCATTTTACGGTGATGGACGAAGCATCTGGCAAGACGACCAGGGACCGATTGACCGTTGGGCCGCTAGCGATGGGGGCAGAGACGGTCTTGGGAGTAGGCTTGGGCGCTGGTAGAGTCGGTGGTTCGGGCTGTTCTGTTAGCGCTGGCTCCAGGGTGGGGGCGGGCACGGGAACGGGGGGCGCCGTGGGGGCGGGCTCGGCCTTGGGACCGCCGATGGAGACTTCGTCACGGAGCTCGATGGGGACATCGACGGGCGCGCCACTGTTGGTGCTCATCGTGAAGAGTAGGCCCATGCCTACGACCACGACGATCAGCGCGGCGACCGCGGCTATGCTGAGTCCGCCGCCGACCATAATGCCTATATTGACTTGACTGACCCCGCTGTCGGACTCTGGCACCTTAGACGCTTGCACTCCGGCAATGGCGTAGTCGAGTTCGACGGAATCAAAGGTTGAGCCTTCCAGACCGGGGTTGAGGATAGGGGTGGCGGGCTGCTGGGACAGGACCGCAGAGGCGCTGGTCCTCTCTGAAAGCACACCCTCGGCGTGTGGCATGTCGCGATCGAGAACTTGATCGATCTGGGCGACAAAACGTCGAGAGAAGGCCTCGAGGCTTTCGCCTTCGAGCTTTCGAGAGAGTTGGCTGAAGGTGTCGGACAGTTCTCGGGCCGAGGGGCGAACACCGGGCTCGGCGTCGAGGCCCTTACGAAGGCAGCTCGTGACTTCGGCGATGACCTCTGGGGGACCTTCGAGGCGTTGTTTGATGTGACCGAGGGCCTCTTCGACGAAGGCATGATGTTTTTCGGGCAACACCGGCGTGCGGCCCAGCGGTTCGCGGATAATAATCTCAAGGATGGTGGCGCAGGCCGCGTAAATATCGCCGGCTTCGCTGTCGCCTTCACACAAGATGCGCTCGGGCGACATGTAGCGCTCGGTGCCGATCCACCCCGTGGAGCGGGTTTGGGCCTCGCGGGTGTCCATGTCGACGCGTGCGACACCGAAATCGAGGACCTTGACCTCTCCGTCGTCGGTGAGTCGAACATTGGAGGGTTTAATGTCGCGATGAATGACCCCGAGTAGGCTGCCGTCGTCGTTGGTGGAGTAGAACGCTGCGTGCAGACCATTGAGGATCGCAGCGCCGCATTCGAGCGCGGCTGGACCGGGGAAATGCTGGTCGGAGACTTCGAGTGCCTGGATGATCTCTTCGAGGTCGGCGCCTGGAACAAAATCCATGACCACGGCCCATCGATCGCCGAGTTTAATCAGGTCGAGAACGGTGACGATATTTCGGTGACTTAGGCGTCCGAGAATTCGAGCCTCGTCTCGCATACGTCGGCCAGCGTCCTTGGACATCTTGGCAATATCGGCATGCAATAGTTTTATAGCCACTTTTCTCTTGAATCCAGCGCCCGAGTCTTGTTCGGCCAGATAGACTTCCCCGAATGCCCCAGCGCCAATCAGCTGCTTGAGGTGGAATTGCCGTCCCGTTCTCCTGTTTTGATCATCCATGATGGTTATGGCAGAACGGCGCAGTTGGTGCCGTCGAGGGGCGCGGTCAGGGCGAACTCTACGAGGGTGGAGATGACCGGTACGAATTTCTGATGGGTGTTGCTAACGAGCTCGGCCGAGATGGTTTTGAGGCCACCGGGCAGGTATTGTCGTTGGCTGATCAACTCTCCGTGTTGTTGGATCACTTTGACGTAGTCTTCGCCCTCGAGTTTAAGGTGCCAGTGACCTTCACCCTCAACCTCGGTCTCGCTGTCGGGCACAATCGCGTAGTGGTCGACATCGATGGCCACCACGGTTTTTATGCGGCAGGGGCCTTCGGGATCGTCGGTGCTGGTGAGAATAATCTCCCCGCCGTTGGGCGGGTAGACGATTCGAATTGTGGGGAGTTGACTTCCGGCGTTGGCACCAGAGTCTTGTCCAAAATCGCCGGAGAGTTCGGGAGGCGCACAGCCAAAGACGAGGAAGACGGCGATTAACGGGAACTTCATTACACTCCTTTCAGGGGGTGGCTCGGCGCATCATAACAGCGTTCATTGGCGTTCGTGGCGCCGATTGGCAACTTTTGCGCGTGGGCACATTGAGGCAACGGGAACGACGGATACCGAGAATTTCAAGGCCTGCGCAAGCGCGCACCTCCACCTTGGTCCCACGAGGGCTGGGCTGTCGACCTAAATGACGACGGCGTTGACGATCTCGTCGGCCACATGGAATTTACGCAGGAAGCGGACGCGATCGGCGTTGCGCTGGGCGACTTCGGCTCGGTACACGGCCAGCCGACTGGTGCGGCGATAGTACAGGTCGGGCCGCAGGATGTCGAGGCCCACAAGCTCGATGAGCGCAGCGTTCTCGGGGGCCTTGGCGTCGACGACTTGGTAGCCGAAGTCCTCGTCGATGGTCCAGACGATGGTTCCGCGGAACAGTGCTTCGAGCATGGCCGAGCTGTGGCGGATTTTGACCTTGAGTGCGTGCTCGCCGCCGTGATCGCCGCCGACGTAGCCCGTGTTCATCATCCAGCAGCCGATTTGCTCCGTGGTGGCGAGCAGCTCCGCAAAGCGGGTGGCCTGATTACCGTGGTGGGCGGGGAAGAACGGCTGCGTGAACGGCGAGCGTGTCTTGCCGCGGTCTTTTCCGGCGGCGGACGTCTTGGTGGTCTCCCCGAGCATGAAGTAGCCAGCGGCCTGGGCAGGCGACGTGAACTGGACGATTCCCGGCGTGATGGCGCCGACACCTTCATCGCGGTTGAGCACGCCCATGGAACGAACTTCGGGGAGATCGTCGAGATTAGCTGCGTCGGGGACCAAGGAGAGCGGGACAATGCTTCGGCCATTTCCGGTCCACTGGATGAAGTCCCAGCCGTCTCGGGGGCCGTCACCATCGAGGGCGTCTTCGTAGGAGACGTCACCGGCGATATAGGCGTCGACGTTGGCTTGGTTGGCGCCGGTCTCGATGAGGATTGAGCGGAGATCGGCGATTTCGGTGGGGCTCATCGCCACTTTGTAGAAGTCGACTTGACCGTTGGCGTCCTGGTAGGCGTTCTCGAGCCAGGCTTGCTCGGAGATGGTGGCCGCGTGCAGAATGGGCTCGGCCTTGGCGTTCAGACCGAACGTCTTGGCGAAGCAGCCGTTCTCGGTGACCGAGAGCTCTCCGCGGGGCCAGAGCACGACCATGTCGTCTTGGACAGGACGAACGCCTTCGCCCTGCTTGGAGAAGGTGGTGGTGGTCTTGCCGGTGCCGGAGAGGCCCAGGATGGTTGCCGTGAGGCGATCGTTCTCGAGCAGGACCTCTTTGGCGCCGGCGTGCAGTACCAGTCCACCCTTTTGGAAGACGTAATGGCAGAGCATGCGAAGCGCGGCCTTCTTGGACTCGCCGAAGTAGTCGGGTCCCATGATGTAGGTGACCCAGTTGTCGAGGTCGACCAGGATGCGTTGGCCGCCGGCGACGTCTGGGTGGAAGTCGGGGGTGTAAACAACGCGGAACCGGGCGTTGAACGGACCGTCGACATCCGCCTCGTTGCGCTCGCGTGGGAACCCGAGGACTTGCTGCATACCAGCGATGTTTGCGCCTTCTGTGGTGTACAGCCATTGGACGGCTTCGGCCCGGGGACCGACACCCAACCAGGCTTGGACCTCAAGCAGCTGGGCTTTCTCGGCGATGTAGGCAGCTTGTGCTTGGATGAGTGCCTTGGCTTCTCCGCGAGAGATGGTCTTGTGCGACCAGAGCGCGGCATCGCCGTCGGTGATGATGTAGGTGTGCTGGGCCTGACGCGCTTTGTTCCGACTGATCTTATTCAGAGAGCCGAACGACGTGTTGAGGATGGAGGGCGTCTTGGCTTGGGCCAAAGTGCGGCACTCGGCCTGTGATGGATTGGATAGGTAGTCCACGTCGTAGGGGAGCCAACCATTGCGGAGCACGGTCGTGCTGGAACGCTTGGACTTGTCGCTGGCGGGGTTGTTCGACTGAGACTGCGTATGCATTGGGCGCTCCGACACCTTTCGGCTTTTGAAGTCGCGCCTAATAACGTGCC
>JAACDH010000212.1 GCA_009936995.1 Rhodobacterales bacterium | reverse complement strand
TCACAGAGACATCTACCCAGTTGTCCAACTTGATCGATCGTTCGGATCCCCAGATGATGAGCTCGACAGTGTCGGGGCCTACCCCCAACGAGGTTCCGCTCATTGAGATTGGGACGCCTGCGCAGTCGAGGTTGGCCGAAAAGAGGGTCTCGCAGGCTTCGTCGTCTTCGGGATAGGCAACCGACGAATCGGTCAGCTCGGCGGGGCCGAACAGCTTTTCGATCAGAAAGACGAAGTGCGATCCGACTTCGCGGACGTATCCACCCTCGGCTCGCCGACTCAGCCAGGTGGCCTCCTGCTGCCAACCCCGCGGCCAGGGCACGAAATGAAGTCGGAGATCAACTCCGACAATCTCCCCGAGTGCTCCGCTCGCCAGTTCACTTTCGATGACGTCAACGGATGAGGATGCGGCGAACGGGAAGTTGACCGCATTGATGATCTGGCGTTCGGCGATCATGTGGACGAGTTGTTCGCTCTCGGCAATGTCGACGCCAAGAGGCTTCTCGCAGTAGACGGCCTTGCCTGCGTCGGCGGCCATGACGGCGTACTCGACATGAGCGCCGGGTGGACAGGCGATGTAGACGATGTCGACCCCGTCGGCGCCTATCGCGGTTGCTGCGTCTTTGGCGATCTGCAGCCCGGGATAGTCGACGGCAGCCACTCCGCAAGCATGGTCGTTCGGATCCCACGCGGCCACGAGCCGAAACTTGCTGCTGGACGTGAGACTGCTCATCATGCGGGTGCCCATGATTCCGAGTCCGATGATTGCCACACCTAGTTCCACGTGATTCTCCTTCTGCGACGTCGTCGCCCTGCGGGCGAGCGTAGTTGCGCCGACCGGCACCGAGCCGACCACGAACCTCCCGACTCGGCTGACCTCGCTGACCTACTCATCAATCAGGCACATAGAGGCGGTCGGCCCTTCAGCCGTTGACAACCGGCCGGGGAGCCAAGTGGGAAGCCACATCGTCCCCGTGCGGAAGTCGCAGACTCCTTGAGCGGGGCAGGACCCGTGAGCCGCCGGCCATCCGCTCGCCTTCGCCTGCCATACTTGAGTAGAGGTAACACATGACTTGTGCCGAGGGACGTGGGACGACCTGGCCCGGGGGTGGCCGGTGAGCGCTGTCTTGGTGTCGGTTGCCGGGCTGGCCGGGCTAGTCCTCAGCATCTGGCTGACGGCCAGGGCTTGGCACACTGAACGGCCCGCTGCGCTGGTGTTGTCCCCCGAAGAAACCCGAATCCGACGGGTAGCGCTAGTCGTGCAACGTGCATCAGGGGTATGCGCCGCAGGCCTGGTGACAAGCATCCTGGTGTTGGGTCTAGGGGGGAGATTGATGATGCGGGTCCTCGCCGCAACATCTCCCGATTCTGCTCAGGGACGCTTCACCGACGCAGAGTTCCGCGTGGGAGAGGTCACATTGGACGGGACTGTCTCGTTCGTGCTTTTCGTAGGCCTCATTGGCGGGATTTTGACGGTTGGGGCTTGGGTAGTGCTGCGCCGCTGGTTACCGAATCGTTCCTGGATGGCCGGGCTGATCCTCACCGGCATCGGTGCCGGCCTTCTCGCCCGATCGGTGGGCCAATCGTTGGCCAACCATCGAGCGCACGTGGCGTGGGGTACTTGCAGCAGTACCCGCTGTCGTGGTGTTCGGATTCGGGGCGGCGCTCCTGATTCCGGCGGCGATCATGGCGGCCGAGATCTGCTATGTGGCATGGCGGCGACCCCGTTCGGCACGCACGCAGCGATGGCTCAGCCGCACCGACCTACCGGGCAGATGGATCCTCGCAGTCGCGGCGACGATGGGCACGATCTGGGTCGGAATCTCAGCGATCCAAGTCCTCACCCTCTGAGCACACAGCATTTCGAGCGGCCCTCTGGCTGGTCTTCACCCGAGCCGATACATGTCCGACAGACCGACTACCGCGCCCACGGATCCACCGAAAGCCCCGGGTCTACTCCTTGATGCTCCGGTGGCCGGCGAGCGGACTGTTGCGGGTATTGGTCCGGTGTGATTGTGCGGAGCTGGCGTCATGATTCGCTTCCGCCAACCGACCGCCACCGTTGTTGCCGTCGTGGTGCTCACAACCGGCGCCGGTTGTTCATCTAATACTTCAGAGCTCGAAGCCGAGCTGGCTGATAGCCAATCGGCATTGAATGGGGCCCAGACTGAGCTAGCTGACGCACAAACTGGGTTGGACGAGACAAGAGCAGAACGAGACCAAATTCAAGCCGAACTCGATGGCGCCCTCAAGCAGATTGCGGAACTGGCCCCGCACCAGGTGCTGCTCGACGCTGGCTGTTCGAGGATGACAGACCCGCAACTGCACTGGGACTGCCCGTCCGGCGCGAACCTGGCTTCTGTCAACCTGTACGAGGCGAACCTGACCGGGGCGAACCTGGCCGATGCGATCGGTTACCCCTAAAACGTGCGCACACCGCCAGGATCACTTTGGAGACGGGGCTCACAAATCTGATTTCACATCCAAGTGATGTACCGCAGCGCGCCTCAGTCTCGCTTCGGTCGCCCAATTCGACGAATGGTCCTCAGCTTGGCTGCGTCTCGAGCCGCGCCTTGAGAGCGCGAAGATTTCGCTTCCAAATCAGACGCAGCACAGGGCGAGCGAACACACCAGCAAGTGGACCCCCGAAGTACCACGGGAAAGTCAAGTCCTCGGCCCATGAGAAGCTGGTCCGCCCCGGCGAAACCTCGGTGAGTGTAAATTCGCCGACGCCTTCCACAAGACCGGCGTGGCGCACACCCATCCGGCGCGCGTCTTCCCACGCCGTGATCTCCATGATGTCG
>JAACDH010000211.1 GCA_009936995.1 Rhodobacterales bacterium | reverse complement strand
TGGCGCCGTTCTCGTACTCGAATTCGGTCGGAAAGCCGTCGTTGTCGTCGTCGAAGTCGTTGATGTTGAAGTCGCCATCGCCATCGGTGTCGCCCAGTAAGTATTCTTGTGCGTCGGGCACGGTGTCGCCGTCGGTGTCGCCCGAGCAGTCCCAGCCTCCGACGGCCAGCTCGTCGAGGTAGCTGATGCCGTCTCCGTCATCATCGCCGTTGGGTCCACCGAGGCCGTCGCAGTTGGAATCAAAGCCGTCCCCACAGACCTCGGAAGCGCCGGGGAAGATGGTGTCGTCGCCGTCGTTGCAGTCTTGGTTGTCGGCCGTATAGCCATCGGGTGCCACGCAGTCGATGATGGTGTTTCCGGGATCGCCGTATGTGTCGCCATCGGCGTCCGCGTACCAAGTGCTGCCCGTGCCCACGCCTACGTCGGTGGTGCCGTCACAGTCGTTGTCGAGGCCGTCACCACAGACCTCGGTACCGTTGGGATTGACGGCGGGGTTGGCGTCGTCGCAGTCTCCGTTATCGCTGACGTGATTGTTGGGTTGATTGCACTGGTTAGAGGCGTCGAGAGGGTCGCCAAACAGGTCGCCGTCGCTGTCATGGTACCAGACGGTGTCGGGGTTGAGTGTGGCGTCATTGTCGTTACAGTCGGCGTTGTTGCCGGCGTATCCCGAGGGCTGTAGGCACTGGGTGAGGAAAGCACCGGTGGCGCCGTAACCATCGTTGTCGTTGTCGACGTACCACTGGGCGTCGGGGTGCGCTGCAGCATTGGTGTCGTCGCAGTCGTCAGTGTTGTTGGCGTATCCATCGGGCTGTAGGCAGCTGGCGAGGGTGGGGCCGGACACGCCAAAGTTGTCACCATCGTCGTCGATGTACCAAAGGGTATCGGGATTTACGGCGGAATCGTTGTCGTCGCAGTCGTCGGAGTTCAACACACCGCTGGGAGGTGCGCTGCACTGTACGATGCTGCTGGTTGGGTCGCCGTAGGTGTCGCCATCGTCGTCGGCGAACCACTCGGTGGCGGGGTTGATGGCGGCGTTACTGTCGTCGCAGTCGGTGTCGTCGAGGCTGGTGTTTGCCGGCTGCAGGCAGCTGCTGACGGTGTTGCCGCTGTCGCCGTAGCCGTCGCCATCGCTGTCGACGTACCACAGCGCGTTGGGGTAGGCGCTGGCGTTGGTGTCGTCGCAGTCGGTGTTGTCGGCGATACGGCCACTGGGTGGGTCGCAGGAGGCGAGTCCGGTGGCTGGGTCGCCGAAGGTGTCGCTGTCGATGTCGAGGAACCAGTCGGTGTGCCCGGTTGCGCTGGCGTCGTCGTCGTCGGCGCTGCCGCTGCAGTCTTCGTCTATGTTGGCGGGGTCGCAGATCTCGTTGGCGCCGGGGTTGATGGCGCCGGCGGTGTCGTCGCAGTCGCTGGCGTCGGCGGTGTAGCCGATCGGTTGGACACAGGCCTGCACGGTGTCGTCGGGGTTACCGTATCCGTCATTGTCTGTGTCTGCGTAGAAATCGAAGAGTGGACACCACTCGATGAGGGTGTCGGTCTGGGACTTGTACTGTGCCAGCGCCCAGGCGGCGCTCTGGTAGCTGCTGTACAGTTCGAACTCGTCGATCGTCGCCTCGATCTCGAAGTCGCTGGTGCCCCCCGTTCCGTTCACCTGGCCGATGGAGTCGAACGGGCTGTCGGGGAGGATGATGCCGACGCTTCCGGACTGGACGTCTTCGAGCACGCCGTCTACAAAGACCCGCTGTTGGCCGCTGCTGCCGTCGCGTTGGATGACCACATGGTGCCAATCACCGTCGTTGATGGCGGTGGTGCTGCTGGCGTTGTCGTTACCCGTCACCAGACCGATATGACCGCTGTCGTCCAGCCAGCCCCAGGCGATGTCTTCTTGTGGCGAGGAGCCCCTTCGATCCCCGGTGAGCGCGTTTCCATCGTGGGGGTCGGAGGAGCCCAAGTCGGTGGTGTTCATCCAGAACATCATCGTGGCGGTGTCGCCAAGCCAAGGATCGAGGCTGATGTTGGTGTCGAAGTGGGTGCTACCGCTGAAGTCTCGAGACTTGTCGATGAACCCGTTGACCCGGGTGGAGCCCGCGTTCGTACTGTTGGTATCGGTGATGACGTCGTCGGGTGGGGCGTGATCGAAGTGGTAGACGATCTCGGCGTCGGTCGGCCAGGTTGCGGTGCTGTTGGCGCCCGGGCCGATGGCGACGTTGCCCCAGTAGATGAAGATGGCATCGGTGGTGCTGTTGGCGTTGATTTGTGGAACCTGGACCCAGACATAGCTTGTGCCTGCGGGGTTCCAGCTCTCGATCTCGTACGCGAGCTCAGTGATATCGTCACCATCCACAAACCGCAGATCTTCCCCGTTGGCTTGGAGTTGTGCGTAGTCGATGCGCGAGCTGTCTAGTGTGACCAGAATCGCCATGTTGTTTTGGTTACTGTTGATGTCGGAGGCGCGGAATTTGAGTTCGCTGCGTTCTGTCCAGGCCACGTCCCACCATGCCTGGGCGGAGTTCATCGATAGGGCAGAGAGCAGGGCGATGTATGCAAAGGGGCGCAAGGAGTCTCCTGTGGCTGCACAGTCTACATCTACTTTAGCAGACTCGCCCGAAGAGCTGCGGTTTGGGGTAGGCTTTGGTGTTTATGGAGGCCCGCGGAAGCTCGTCGAGGCGCAAGACCTTCCCGCTGCTGATGGCCCGAACACAGCGCGCTGTCTGGGTGGTAGCGAACGGTGATTCATTGTGTGAGTTGGCAGACATCCGCCGCATCGTTTGGATAGCTCGAACGGAGCTGTGTGGGGCGAGCGCGCGTTCGGCGGGCGAACGGGTGGCTCCAGCGATCTCAAGCTCCTTGTTCAACGAATATGCCTACAGGATGATGGCGTCATTGTAGAAGTGGTGTGCCCTCTCTGGCTGTACTGACTTCCTGCCACACAGAACGGTTCGGGTGTATGGAAGGCCATGGGTTGTTGGTGCCGCGGGCCTAATGGAGCGACCCTATGCCCTTCCATAAAGCTTCACCTGCTCCAATGTTCATCATGCGCTTCTTAAAGGGGCATGTTCATGAGATTGGACCCGGGTCTCGTGGCGCTCGACGCTACTCGGCGGCTTCGGCGATGTTTCGACTGCGCAACCAACCGATCATCGGCAGACTCACGAAATACATCATGATTCCGTAAACACCAGAGGGAAGGCTGTACATGGCCAGGCCCTCAACGCTCGGGTCGAGGAGCGCGCCGATAGTGATACCCAGCGTGGCGTTCTGAATCCCCACTTCTACGGCGATGGTGCTGGCCCGTACCCGCCCCAATTGAAACACCATCCCGGAGCCGTAGCCGACTGCCAGCATGACTACATTGAGCAAGATGACCGCTGGGCCCAGCGAGGGGAGGTTGGTGATTAAGGTGTCGAACTCACTCGCGACGGCGCCGACCACCATGAGCACAAAGAGGACCGTGGCGGCTGGACTCGCGTAGCGTTCGAGTGTTGTGGCCAAGTTGGCCTTACTACCGCGAATCGCCATGCCGATGGCCACAGGGACGGTGACCAGCGCAAACACCGACATTCCGAGCTTTCCGACAGAGATCGGTGGGGCTTCGGCGCCCATGAAGCTGTTGAGTGAGAACGCGACGAGGAACGGTACGGTGACGATCGACAAGACGCTCACCACTGCGGTCAGTGAGATCGACAGCGCCATGTCGCCCTTGGCGAACTTGGTCAGAATGTTGGAGCTCACCCCGCCGGGGCTGAACGCCAGAATCATCAAACCTACGGACAGCGCTGGGGTCAGGTCGAGGGCCAGCGCGAGTCCCAGCGCCACCAGGGGAAGGACCACAAGCTGACCGATGGCGCCTACGGCGAACGCCAGCGGCTCGCTCGCGACGTGTTTGAAGTCCTGAACGGTGAGGCCGAGGCCGAGTGAGAACATGATGAAGGCGAGGGATAACGGCAGAAAGACGTCGATGATGAGGGTCAATAGATCTCCTGGGGAGACCTAACCTACCCTAGACCGATGGCGCGCCTCGCTTTTAGGCCATCCCGTGAGCCCATCTCGAGCGTTCGGAAGGGCTCTGACGGGTCATCGTAAATGGTAGAGCGCCAGTTGCCGTCGCCGGGTGTGCAGTTTAGCACAGCGCATTGCGTGCCGCCGCGCGAGCCGGGTACCCTGGCCATGGACTGCCATCCGTCGAGGTGCGCTCGAGTGACCTCTGGATGGTCGCCCATGGGGTCTGTGGGTTCGATGGCTACGACGTCGAACGCGTCCCGACACTACGTACTGCTCTTCGCGCAGTCGAGTTCTACAGCTGGAGTTTGAGCCAAACGGGTCTCTTTTGCTGTGGTGTCAGCGGCCAGGGGTGGCCGTCGAAGGGCCTACGAAGTCGCGTCGGGGTCCGTCGTGGTGGGCTCGGTCTCGGGTCCATCCAAATCGACGACGCCCGTGTAGAAATTGGACGTCTTGTAGACCCGGATAATATCGGGTAGAACCACGCCAAATGCGCCCGCCAGGGGGATAGCGAGGACGACCCCCAACAGCCCTAATATCTCGGCACCCAGCAGTAAGACCAAGATGACAGCGACCGGTGAGAGGCCGACTTTTTCGCCGACGATCCGCGGGGTAATCACGTAGCCTTCTAGGCCTTGGACTACGCCGAACACCAGGGCAACCCCCATTAGTGGCCACCAGCCCGACCACTCGATGAGCACGATGGCAGTAGAGAGCAGGATGCCGATGATGAAACCAAAGTAGGGCACCACGTTCAGCAGGCCGGTAAGCAGCCCGACGGCGATGCCGCTGGTGACGCCCACCCCCATGAAGCCGAACACGGTGGCGAGTCCCGTGGCGTAGAGGACGGCGAGGATGATGGCGACCTCGATTTGGCCGCGGATGTAGGCACCGACTACCTTGTCCGCACCGCGTAGACGGGAGAGAATCCACGGCTTCTGCGGTAGGGGAATGAAGGTCTCTGCCTTGGCTTTCATTAGATCGAAGTCGCGCAGGAAGTAGAAGGTGAACACGGGAATCATCACCACATTCATCAGACTGGCGACGATGCTACCGGTCTTGGTCCACGCGCTTCCAACCCACGCCGAGACACTCTTGGCCACCCGGGGCACTTGGGCTTGCAACGTCTCGCCGTACTCAGTCATGGCGACAGAGAGGTTAGCAGGCACTTGGATGCTTAAGGTGGCCTCAATCCATGGGATGGCGTCGGTTCGCAGCAGATCGAGCAGGGGTGGAAACTTCTCGCCGACCGCCACGAGTAGGTGGGCGATGGTTGGGTACAGGAAGAGCACAAACACCAGCAGGCCGATGGCACCCAAGACCAAGAACAGCAGAATTCCCGAGCTGCGTGCCATACCGCGATGCTCGAACCAGTCGATGGCTGGGTCGAGGACATAGGCGAGCAATAGGCTGACCAGCACGGGAAAGAGGACCGCCTCGACTGTGTTCAGCGCGATGTAGCTGAGCACGATAATGACGGCGGCGAGGACGATCTTTGCCAATAGGTAGGGGTATTTAGTGTAGTGATGCCACAGCTGCGCGAGGCTCAGACCACTGCCCTCGGCGCTTGGCTTGGGAAGGTTGGACATGGCAGCAAGCTATCAGAACCGGGCGTTGCCCGACAATAAGGGAAATACTGTGGGCCCGCGGACCCAACCTTGTTCGGTGAAATCATAGTTCCATACCGGAAAGAGCTGTGCCGAAGTCTTGGGTACGATCCACGCTTCGAGAGAGACCTGGGCTTGCCATCCCTTGAACTCGAACCGGTGGGCGATTCGGAGGTCGATCTTTTGGTACGCCGGGAAGCGGGTGCTGTTGTCGTCGCCGGCGACGGGAATCCAACGGTCGCTGCTGGCGTCGAAGACGGATCCGACGATGGGCGTCCAGGGCATTCCCGCGCCGTATCGGTATCGTAGACCGAGATTCCAGTGGCCCAGGTCCCAGCTTCCGACCAGGCCACCCGAGATAGGCTGATCACCGTCCGCGGGTCGGTAGGCGCGATCGACGAGGACTTCGCTCTGGGATAGGGCGAGCCAGGCCCACACATAGAAGCGCTCGCGGAGTCGGTAACGGGAGGTGAACTCCATCCCCTTGGCGCGCCCTTTCTCGACGGTCTGGGGGGGGGCATCGATCGGATGGATGACCGGATGGTCGATCCACTTGGCCCAGCCCTCGAGACCGAACTCCAAGCGGTTGGCGATGGTCTGTTCGAGTCCACCTGCAACCTGCCAACTACCTGTGGTAGCCAGGTCGGGCTGCACCAAGAGTTCGTCGGAGTCCGCCCGCTGGTGATACCGACCGCCCCCGAGCTTGAGCACGGATTGATCGCTGATGTGGTATCGGGTGGCCAACCGCGGTTCGGGGAGGAGGCCGATGTCGGAGGTGTCGGCCGCGAGTCGTAGGCCGGGCATGATCCGTAGATTTCCCACGGATTGACTGGCGGTGCTGTAGAGGGCCCCCTGGCCGCGCCATCCGCTGACCTGGGCGTCTTGGCCTCGACCGAGCCACGGGGCCTCTTCGGCGACCAAGATGCCGTTCGGGCTGGATTCGACCGTTAGGGCTGACTGATCGGCGATGAACTCCCAGCCTGCGTCGATGGACCAGCCGTTGATGCGCCAAGTGGTGTCGGTGCGAGAGGTGAACCGCCACTGCTGGAAGTCCTCTTCGCCGCCCGCGCTCAATTCGGCCGCTCGGCCATGGTGGACGACGGCCAAGACCAGTCGGCCGTCCCGGTTGGGTTGGCGCCAGTGGTGTCGGGCGCCCAGTACCTGAAACCCTTGGGCAAAGTCGAGGAGTGGGCTGTCATCTGCCGCTACCGGGTCGAGGGCGTCGAGTTCGCCTGCGGCCCGGGTCCAGCCGTCGGACGCGCCCCAGCCGAAGAGACCGGTGCCCTTGTCTTCGTCGCCGTGCTCCAGGCGAAGGTTGTAGTCGGCGAATCGAGGCCAGCGCGGATACTGGGTGCTGCTTTCGCCGGCGATGTCGAGGTAGGAGCGTCGGGCGGCTGCCGAGGCCCACCATTCGTCATGGATAGGGGCTTGGACTGATCCGCCGCCCATAACAAAACTTGCAGAGGCAGTCCCGTGCACACTTTCGGGCGGGGTGAGCTTGGACCGAGCCTCGACGATGGCGCCCACCGAGTCTCCATAGGACGCGCCAAAGGCCGACGGAAAGAGCTCAAGCTGGTCTAGCTGAGAAGCGGGGAACACACTGGCGTACTGGTTGTAGTGGTACAAATACGGGATCTCGACGCCGTCTAGGTAGTACCGACTGTCTCCGGGCGAGCTGCCTCGGATGACCAGGTCGCCTGCGCCGGGCGCATACTCTCGCTGTACGGCCACGCCCGGCAACGACTGCACCAAACGAACGGCGTCTTCGTGGTTACCGGCGGTCTCCATGGCCATCTCAGCGTCGACCACATGGCGGGTGATGTTGGGCGTGTCCTTGAGACCCTCGACCACGACCTCTAGTGCGGTGGGATGCGCGGCCAGGAAGACCTTGGCCCGGGTGGCGTTGCCGACGGTGAACTGGCCGGGCTCGTAGCCCGGCGCCGAGATCTGCAGCACGTCGCCCTTCTCGAAGGCAAGAGACGTGCGCCCGTCTTTGCTGGTGGTGCTGTCTCGACCTCCCACCTCGATCAGGGCCTGATCAACGGGGTCTCCGTCGGTGCGGTCTCGGACGATGACCTCTCCGGCGAGCGCCGCGATGAGCCAGACGACTACCAAGATTCGACCTGGACTTGGAGCCGATGCTCGGCGATCTGGGCCCGGGTACAGCGGCCTTCGGCCAACCAGTCGGGCGAGAATGGACCGGTGACCAAGCACCCTAAGCTGTCGGTGCCATCGGGCTCGGAGGCGTCGGCAGGGCCCTGATCGATTGCGCGTAAACCCATCGGGGCTGCATCATCCGCGACAAACTCGACCCACCGGAGACCGAGCTGGGCGTCGGGGAGCCAGCGCTGCTGGACGAATCCGCCGACTTCGTCGATGCCGACGGGTAGATCTGCGGCCTTCCAGGTAGAGGCTCCGGTCTGAGTGACCGACACCAATACGGTGAGCCAGCCCGCCTCAATGGCGTCGGCTTGGGTGATCTCGTCACCGTCGACGACAAGGGTACCTAAGGCCAAGTCGGCGATGGTCGGGGCCAATTCGAACCAGGTTCCGCCGGTCGACATCCAGTGGGCGCGCGCGTCCTCTGCTACGTCGATCTGCGCGGTCCAACGCAGCAGGTCGCCGGGTTCTTGAAGCGTCCAAGCGACAGTCTCTTGACGAAGGCGTTGGTCCTGTCCGAGTTGTTTTGCCTCGACGGAATCGAGATGGAGGTTGAGGGCATCTGGGACGAGCACCATTGCCCCGAGGGTGGTGCTTGGGAGATCGATCACCGCGCGCTTGGCGACGTCATCGCCGGGAAAGGTGGCCAGGAGCAGGACGCGGTTGGCGTGTTGGGGCGCAGCGAGAGGTGACCATGGGCCAGTGATATTGGCTGCCTCGGACCATGTTGCTGCGTTGTCGTCGGGACCGAGCCAGGACCAGGCGAGCTCGACGGTAGCGTCGGACCACAGCGCGCCATCGACCACGAGCGACGGCCGGAGCGACACCACGGAGCCATCGAACTGGGCTTCGATTGCTGCGATGCGGTTCCCCTCTAAGGTGTGGCGGTCGGAACCGAAGGGGTCCTGGCACGCGAACAGGGTCAGGAACAGTAGAGTCAATCGGGGCTCTCCGAGGCTGTTCCGGTAGCACAATGACAACGGTAGCGCCTTCGCCTAGGCGACTTCGCACATTAATTCTGCCACCCTGTTCGGTGATGATGCCCGACTCGGTGTCGCGGACCCACAGCGCGACTTCGGTTGCCGTGTCTATAAACAAAAAAATGCCCTAGAGATGCATGCATCTCTAGGGCATTATTTGGTGTTCCTAACGAACTACCAGCGATCGCCGCCGCCGCCGTATCCGCCGCCGCCGCCGCCGCCGCCGCCGTAGCCGCCGCCACGTCCGCCACCGCGACCGCCGCCACGTCCGCCACCGCGGGGTTTGTTCTCCGCGATGTTGACGCGAATGGTCCGACCATCGAGATCGCGACCGTCGCAGGCTGCAACGGCTGCCGCTGCGTCATCTGCAGATTCGAAGGTCACGAAGCCGAAGCCTCTGGAGCGACCGGTTTCGCGATCAGAGATCACCTTGGCCTCGGTGATGTTTCCGTATTCAGCGAATGCGTCGCCGAGTGCTTGGTCGTCCGTGCCCCAGCTGAGGCCGCCGACGAAGAGCTTGTTGCTCATGATATTTCTCTCTGTGTGGCCGGCGAGGCAGATGCCTACGCTGGTCTATTTCGCAAGCGAAGGTGCTTACTCTCTCGATGGAGTGTTCCATCTAGTCCAACCGCCACAGTTCTTACGGGTTGTGGTGGCCGGCACGTGCGTGTAGTTCGGCGCCATCGTATGCGCCACCAGAATGCTGGCGATTTGGCGTGTTTGATCCTTACCTTGAGTCTAGATGAACCGTTGAGCGCCTGCCATCAAGCCAATGATCGGAAAAGAAAGCCCTTGTTTGGCTGCTTGTGACCGGCCGTAAATCAAGGTGCGAATTGCGCTGTTGGCGTGTTCCTAGTCCATTGTAGTCCCACGATGATGCTCCCTTCCCTTCCTTGGAGCGGCAAAGGAAGAGACCAATGGCTGACGGTGCCGCAGAGAACGTCGCACGGAACATCAGAGCCCTCCGGGAGATCCGTGGGTGGACGCAACAACGTCTAGCCGACCGAAGCGGTGTTCACCGTGCGACTTGGGCCCACCTGGAGAGCGGGTACAGGGTACGACTGGTGCGGGCGGGCGCGCTGGAACGGTCAAAACGCTCTGGCGTCCAGATCCCTCGAATGCTCCCGGATCACCATCCGGCCCGAGAGGTGGATCGCGTCGGGGCTGTCGAACTAGGCTCCCCAACAACGATTTGGGCTACTTTAGCCTAGGATCTAACGCGTCTCGGAGGGCGTCTCCGACGTAGTTGACGGACAGCGTGAGCACAAAGAGCGCGATTCCCGAGGCGGCGAGCGGCCACCAGACGCCCTGCATCAGCTCGCTACGGGCATCGGAGATCATCTGTCCCCAGCTGGGTTCGCGGTCTACACCTACGCCCAAAAATGTCAGGATGACCTCGGACTTAATGGCCGTGACGAAGGTCAGGCTGAAGTTGATGATGACCAAGTGGAAGACGTTCGGCAGGACATGCTTGAACAGGATGCGGGTGTCGCTGAGTCCAAGTGCGCGGGCGGCGTGAACGTACTCAAGCTCGCGGACCTTCTTCACTTCAGCGCGGATGAGGCGGCACAGGGTGACCCACGAGGTAAGTCCGATAACGACAACGATATTAAACAGCCCTAAACTGACAAATTCCGAGAACGCGAAGCTGCGATAGTAAGCGGCGATGGGCCCCTGACGGACCACAAAGGCCAGGGCGAGCATCAGCAGCAGGTAAGGCACCGAGGCGACGGTGCTGTAAATGTAGACGATGATCTCGTCGATGGTGCGACCGAACCAGCCGCCCACCAGTCCCAGGGTGAGGCCGATGATCACCGAGAGGCCGGCGCCACAGGACCCGACCACAAACGCTACCTTTGTGCCGTGAAACACCCGTAGAATGACCGACTTTCCAGCGCTGGTGGTGCCGAGCCAGCGCAGGGGGTGGCTCAGCTCGGGTGCAGTGGCGGTCTCGGGCACGTCCATGCCCATATCGGAGAGGTTGAGCTCGTAGAGGAAGGGGGCCCCATCCCAGAGCTCGACGAGCTGAGCCAACACTGCGACGCCAAAATAGGCCATGAACAGCGCTAGGAAGCCTACAGCGACCGGGTCTCTGCGGAATCTAATCCACGCGGCACGCCACGGGCTTTCACCGTAATCAGGGGTGCTCATGAGAGGCGGATCCTGGGGTCGAACCAGGCGTACAACAGATCTGCCAGTATGTTGAAGGCGACGTAGAGCACGGCGCCGAGCATGGTGAAGGCCTTCACCACTGGGAGATCGGAGTTCTGGATGGCCGTGTACAGCGTGCTGCCAAGACCGGGAATACCGAAGAAGATCTCGAGCAGAAACGAGCCCGTCACGAGGAATGGGATGGCGATGGTCAGCCGAGTGATGATCGGGATGGCGCTGTTGGAGAGCACATGACCGAACAACACGCGGGCTTCGGAGAGTCCCTTGGCGCGGGCTGTACGCACGTAATCGCGGCTGATTTCCTCAAGGACCACGGTGCGGAAGTAGCGCACGTCGGTGCCGACCGAGAGGGTAATCCAGATAAGCACGGGCAGGGCTACGAAGAACACTGCGCCAGGACCGTACTCGTAGCCCCAGATGGGGAACAGCTTCCAGCGGTCGGCGAGCACCCATTGCCCGAGCAGAATGTAGATCAGGCTGCTGACGCTGATGCCGGCGATGGCCATGGCGGTGACGGCCTTGTCGATAAGAGAGCCGCGGTAGAACGCGACCACCAGGGACACGGTGACCGAGATCATCGAGCCCAACACAAAGGCCGGCAGACTTAAAGACAGGGTGGGCATCAGGCCGCGGATGAAGATGTCTCGGACGGGCGTGTCGTCGGCCCAAGAGGTTCCGAAATCGAGGCTGAGGAACTGTCGGAGAAAGCTGATGTACTGGATGAAGAAACTGTCGTGTAGCCCCAGTTCTAGGCGTAGGGCCTCGACTTCTGCGGGGTCTGGGGCCTTGCCCAGCTTCATGGCCACGGGGTCGCCACCGGCCACATGGAACAGGTACAGCGAGATGAAGGCCACGCCGAGCAGCACGGGAATGCTGTAGAGCAACCGTCGCGTGAGGAACTGAATCAAATGGACCTCCGGATGCTGTAGCCAAGCAGGCCAAGGATAGGCACGAAGAACACGAAGATGGGCCACAGCGTGGGCTGGTTCCACGCCTCGACAGCGTTGCGCCGCTCGGCCTCATCGACGTTGACGTAGTGCCAGTACTGGTCGTTGACCTCGGTGTACTTGAAACCGAACAGCCAGCGGTGCTGCAGGTTGGGCCGAATGCGGTGGGCGCGGGTAATCCACGGCACCTCGTCGGACACAATGTGAGCCATCTGCTCGTAGAGTCGAGTTCGCTCGGGGGAGTCGCCGAGAATGGATGCCTCTTCGTACAGCGCGTCGAACGTGTCTGACTGGAAGTTGGCGGCGCCGATGCCCGGTGAGGCATTGGGGCCGTACAGGAGCTGGAGGATGTTCTGGGCGTCGGGGTAGTCGAATCCCCAGGCCAACCCGGCAACCTGGAACTGCTTCTTCCGCATCTTGTCGACCATTTGCGGGAAGGTGTTCACCACGACGTCGACCTGGATACCCAAGCGGCGCATCTCGTCTTTGAAGCGCGCGGCGAAGTGCCGCTGAGTGACGCCAGAGCCACTGGACTCGAAGGTGAGGTGCAGGGCTTTGCCGGTCTTGGGGTCGACGCCGTTGGGGTAACCGGCGTCCGCGAGGAGTTTCTTGGCGCGGTCTAGGTCGGCGAGGCCACTGCGGGTGTGGTAGGGCAGATCGTCGGGGTCGTAGCCCGCGACCCCTGGTGGCACCGGTGAGGTGGCCACCAAGGCCTGTCCGCCGTACAGGTTGTCGACGGTCCAGCGGTGGTCGTAGGCCAACGCCATGGCTCGGCGAACGCCCACGTTCTGAAGCAGCTCGTCTTCGGTGTTCAAACAGCCATATACGGTGCCCAGCTCGGTCCATTTGTTCATTCGAACACCACGGTCGATGAGGACTTGAGACAGCTCGCCCATGGGCATGGCCTCGGCGATGTTGTCTTTGGGCGGGTTCATGAAGTCGAGGTAGCCGTTGGAGAAGTAGAGCCACCGAGGCTGATCTTCGAGCATGAAGCGCATCTCTATGCCGTCGAGCAGCGGGATGGTCTTACCGGCGTCGTGGAGCAGTCCCGCGTCGCGGTCGTCTTGCCAGCCGTCCCAGCGCTCGGCGGGGTTGGCTTCGGGGTTGGGAAAGCGGACCTCTCGATACTCTGGGTTGGCCTTGAACACAGCGCGGTAGACGGGGTTGTACTCCTTCATCATGAAGGGGCCGGTTCCAACCGGGTTATTTCGGAACTGGCTGCCGTAGTATTCCACCGCTTCTTTGGGGTAGACACTGGTGTACTGCATGGCCAGCACCCACAGGAACTGCGGGTACGGCTTGGCCAAGTGGACGCGTAGTGTGTACTCGTCGATCCACTCAAATCCAGGCACATCGCGCTCGATGCCCCAGAGTGGCCCAACCTCTTCGCCGTTATCGCGTGCCTTGGTCATGTCGGTTTTTAGGGTGTCGCGCCACTCGTTGAGCCCCTTGACCTTGCCATCAAAGAGCCACCAGCCTTTGGAGTGGGTGGCCGGGTGTGCGAAGCGCTTCCAGGCCCAGAGGACATCTTCGGCCACCATCTCGCGGCCCTGGCCGTCTGCAAAACACTCGTTGTCGTGGAAGGTGACGTCGCGTTTGAGATGGAAGGTGTAGGTGAGGGCGTCTTCGCTGACCTCGGGTAGCGACGCGGCTAGAGAGGGTTGCAGTGTATAGGGGCGCGCAAAGGGGTGGTATGACAGGAGCCCTTCGTAGACCGGTGCTGAAATCTTGCCGGAACTCTCGTCCTCAATTTGAGGTGGATCGAAGGACTTTGGCAAGACCCGAAGGCCAACATGGAGGATGCGACCCGTTTCTCCGGGATAGGGGTCGGGGCTGCAGCCGACGCTCATGCAGAAGATGAGCAGCGCGCAAAGCCCAGAGAGTAGTTGCTTCATTAAAAGCTGAGCTCGGCGAGCCCGTCGACGGAGACCAAGCAGTGTGTGAAGGTTCCGTGGGCGGAGAGTGCGCCAGCGTCGGTGGCATCTTCGTCGAGTAGATCGGCCTCGAGTTCGACCAGGTATTTGGCGTCACCCTTGAGCGAGGCGATGGCCGTCCCGCTGGACGCATGCCAGGTGCTTTGGGCGCTGTCGGCGCGTGATTCTGCCTCTTCCACCCATTGAGCGTCGCAGGACATGGCGTCTGCGATGACTCGGTCCGGGTTGGCGGTGAAGTGGTTGAGATCGGCGTAGAAGTACTGTGCACCCTCGTCGAAACCCCACTGGAAGTCGCCCTCGGGCGGTGGCACCTCTTGCAACTCGTCGGCGTCTCGGAGGCTGATGGACAACACGGAGAAGTCGTCTTCGAACCAGACGTCAGTGAGATCGGCGATGGAGTTTCGGTAGGTGCGCTCTGCTTCGCATTGTGCGTTGGGATCCGCGGCGTTGGCGTTTGTGTCGTCTTGAAAAACCTGGTGGGCGTCGGCCATGGGCTGGACCATGGCTTGGAGGTCGGCGCAGAGGTGGGGGGCAGTGGACAGCACCATGGCATGGGATCGTGCGTCCGCGCCTTCATCCTGAATGTCAAACTCAAGCCAGAGTGCAGAGCGAATGTTGCCAAAGTCAGCGAGTGCATCGGCCTGTACGCCTGCCGAGACGCCACATCCACTGGTAAACATGAACAGCAGTGAACCGACCCGTGGATCAGCGAATGCCATGGCACCTCCTTGGACGATATCCCGCTCCTCTGGACTCACCTCATCCGGCACCGTGGAGGTTTCT
>JAACDH010000210.1 GCA_009936995.1 Rhodobacterales bacterium | reverse complement strand
GGGCACCGCTACGGGCACCGCTACGGGCACCGCTACGGGCACCGCTACGGGCACCGCTACGGGCACCGCTACGGGCACCGCTACGGGTACCGCTACGGGCACCAGCACCACCGGTACGGATACCGGCGGCGGCAATAAGGAAAGCACCGGCTGCTCCGCAGTGGGCGGCGTCCTTGGTTCCTGGTTCGGCCTCGTGCTCGCACTGGGCATTGTCGGAAGCCGTCGCAAGGAGTAATCCTCGACTGGTTATCAGCGCCTCGTCGTGCCCTTGTGGTCCGGCGGGGCGTTGTTCGTTCGAAATCAAATTTTTTGGCGCTATCATACAGGTCGGCATGATGCTGGCGGTCGTGTGCCGTTCGGAGGAGCGATGAGTCGAGTGGTGATGGGTCTGACAGCCGTGGTGCTTTGTGGACTCGCTGAGCCCGCGGAGGCGGGCGTCGTCATCAACGAGGTGCTTGCAGACCCGGGCGGCCTAGACGCGAATTGCGATGGCGCTCAGAGCAACACGCAAGACGAGTTCCTCGAGTTGGTGAACACAGGCCCCGGTGCGGTGGATCTCACCGGCTACGAATTGCACGATTCCATCAGCGCTCGCCACGTCTTCGGATCACTGACACTTCAGCCCTACGACGCCGTGGTTGTATTCGGCAGTGGCACGCCCGCGTTCGACGGAACGTCTCTGTCCACAGATCCATGGTGTGTCGTGGTTCCGGCCTCGGTCACGGTGTTGGCCAGCAGTACCGGTAGCCTAAGCCTGAACAACTCCAATGAGACGGTGACCCTCCAGACCTCTTTGGGCGTGGTGGTCGACACCATGACGTACGCGTCCTCGCCTAACGCTACCAGCGACACCCGCGATCCGCTGTACACGGGCCCCTTTGTGGACCACGATACGGTCTACCCTGGGGCGATCTCTCCGGGAACCGATGGCGACGGCGGTGTGTTTGGGCCGCCTGTCATCGACACCGGCAGTACCACCGCGACCACCGACACCGGAACGCTCACCACCGACACGGGCACGGTCACCACCGGCACCACACCGCTGGCCCAAGTGGTGATCAACGAGTTTACGGCCGACGTGTCGGGAAGCGATGGCGGATACGAGTGGGTCGAGCTGATGAACATTGGCAGCACCTCGGTTCAGATGTCGGGTTTCTCCATCGAACGGGCCACCACGGCTAGCTGGAGTTCTCGCTACACCCTTGGGCCCCTGATGCTGAGTCCCGGTCAGCGGGTCGTGATTGGCGGCGAGTTCGTGGTCGCCAACCAGAACCTCGCCCCAGGCGACACGTTCGGTTTCGGCAATGCCAGTTCCTCGGGGGATGGCCTTCGTCTGGTCGACAACCTCAGCCGGGTGGTCGACACCGTCATCTACGGTCCCAACAACACCGACCTATTTGACGACGACAATGGCGCGTTGGCGGCAGCCGTAGCCATGCACGCCGCAGACGGTAGCTTGGCGCGTATCCCCGATGGCGTCGACACCCAAGACAGCAGCGTCGACTTCACCGAGCTCGCCCTGCCTACGCCCGGTGGTGAGAACCTGTTCCTCATCGACACGTCGGACACCGGAACGATCACGTTCCCCACCACCTGCTTGCCCGCGGGAGACTTTCCCGGTGTGGTGATCAATGAGTTTAAGGCCGACCCCACCCTCCTCCCCGACACCGAGGGAGAGTGGATCGAGCTGTACAACCCCGGTGCAGGCACGGCCGATCTCTCGGGCTGGCACATCGCCTCGGGCACCTCTTCGTACAGCGCTGTCGCAGTTCTACCAACGGGGACCGTGCTCTCCGCGGGCGGATTCGCGGTAGTCGGTCGCACGGCCATCGCCGAGGCTACGGTGGTCGCACCTGGATTCTCGTTGGGCAACGCCGGCACCAGTTCCGACGCAGTTCGGCTCGAAGACTGCAACGGAACGGTGGTCGACACGGTCATCTACGGTCAGCCAAACACCGACCTTTGGGCCGACGATGGCGCGGCCGAGGCCGTCAGTTTGGCGCCGAAACCTACGGCAGGTACCACCTTGATCCGGGTCTCCGATGGCGTCGACACCAACCTGTCTGGCGACGACTTTGTGATCGGTGCGTACAGTACACCGGGTGCTGGCAACAACTCGCCGCCCGACACCTGTGGTGGCCCCGAGTCTGGCCTGGTGATCAACGAGCTCATGGCCAACCCCGAGGGCGCCGACACCGACGCCGAGTGGATTGAGCTGTACAACGCGGGCACCGAAGCCATCGACCTTCAGGGTTGGGCCGTTCAAGCGGGCAGCAGCTCGTACAGCTCGGCGGCCTCGGCCACCTTCGGCACCCCCGCCGACACGGGCGATCCGACGGATATCGGTATTGCCTCGGCGATTCTACAGCCTGGCGACTTTCTATTGGTCGGCGGCGCTTTGGTCTCCGACGTCGACATCGTCATCTCACTTGGCATGGGCAACGCATCCGACTCCGACGCCGTTCGTGTGGTCGACTGCCTGGGGTTCCCGGCCGACACCGTCATCTACGGCGCCAACAACGCCAACGAGTGGACCGACGACACCGGCGTCATCGCTACCAGTATGGCCCCCATCCCCGTCGAAGGCGCCAGCCTACAGCGTGTCGAAGAGGGCTACGACACCGATCAATCCGGCGCCGACTTCGCGGTCCAAGGCACGCCCAGTCCAGGCACCAATAACGAGCCCCTCGAGCCGGTGGTCTGCGTGCCCTCTAGCGGCAGCGTGGTCATCAACGAGTTCCTGCCCGATCCCGACGGCACCGACGACGGCCTCGAGTTCGTCGAGCTGTATAACAACGGCGACGCCCCCGCCGCGGTGGCGGGTTGGAGCATCTCTGCTGGCACCTCGGACTTCGAGGGCATTGACATCAACATGCCCGGCGGCGCGCTGATTCCCGCGAACGGCTACTACCTTATCGCCGGCGCGCTGGTCGAGAACGCCGATCTCACCTTGGGCTTCTCGTTGGGCAACGCCAGCAGCAGCGGCGACGGCCTGCGCCTGTTCGACTGCGAGGGGACCGCCATCGACACGGTGGTCTACGGCCCCGACAACTCCGATGGTCTCCCCGACGACAAGGGCGGGACTGCCGAGGCGGCCGGCGACCCGGGCTCTAACGAGTCCTTGGCGCGTGTCGAAGATGGCGTGGACACCAACGAGATCGCCGACTGGAAGATCTTGGTCCTGCCCACACCCGGCGAGAGCAATCTCCGCGAATCGGGCGGTGGCTCCGACGACTTGATCCGCAGCGGCTGCGGCTGCGGCAGCTCACCGTCGTCCGACGCGCCCGACGGCAGCGAGCCTAATGAGGGCGGCTGCAGCACGGTTCCGTCGCCAGCGGGGCCGATTGCGTG
>JAACDH010000209.1 GCA_009936995.1 Rhodobacterales bacterium | reverse complement strand
TGCGTTTGCAGTTCGAGTCGCTGGAGCATGAAGAGAGAAAGTCTTCTCGACTGAAAGAGCGGCCGGTGAAGACCTTTTCAGGCGAATCGGCGACAATTTCGTAGAGAGAGAAGTCTTGATTCTTTCTTTCGCTTTTGGAGGACTACTCGGCATCATGTCCGCTTGATGAAGGCTTTCGGAACCGTTCAGATACGGCAGAATTCGTTCACGTTGAATGTCAGCCGTCGGTCCAGTCTCAAGAGACAGATTCGATGAAGGCGATTTCGAAATGTGTGAAGCCTGGGCACAAGTCGGTGAATTTGGTGTACCTGTCGCCAACTTTTCCGCTGTCTGAATCTTTTCTGGGCATGCCAGGCCTAGCGGAAGGTTTCCAGTTGCACTTGCAGCAGCAAGTGAATTGATCGGCGATGGCGAAGGTCCTGAAGAAATTGGCGAAGGCGCAGTCAACAGTCGACGGGAAGCATGATTCGAGCACGAAGTATTTGCATCTGCTTCTTGCTCAAATTGTGGCTTCCGACTTTGCAACGAGCGAGATCCTGGCCTGTGGCGGCGGCGGCGCCAACGCGATGCCTTCTTCACATCAGCTGGGATCGGAAGGCCATTCGGAGACGCCCGCGGTGCAGAAAGATCGCGGTGGATCAATTGAAGAAAGTCGTCCAGGGCCAAATAAACTAAGCCCCCCTTCCGGATGGGCGCTCGAAGCAGCAGCGCACTATCAGCACCACGCAGCGTCCACCAACGGCCCGAATCTTCTGTGGCTTCCGTAAGCCCACACGTGACGCAGAGCTGGCGCGGATTCCAGATGTGGCCACTCGCAGAGGGACAAAGAACGCCGGTGAGGTGACGCCCGATGGTGCCTGCACGAGTGCTAGTCTGCACCGAACCGTCGAAGCCTGTGAGTGGGAGATCACTGGGTCCCTGCATGGCGTCGAACACGGCGGGCGTAGGCGTGACAAAACCGACGCCGCAGCCTTGGTCCACCAAGACATGGCTGAGCGGTGGCCCACGCGGAGGAGCCGGAAAGCCTGCCCAGACATCATCAGGAGAGGGGCTGGCCAAAGCTCCAACGTGCACTGGAGAAGGCGGAGAGGCGTGGACCGCAAGCGGGGAGGTAGATGCCAAGGCGGTGGGAGCCGGATAGGTACGCGGATTTGTTAAGAAATTTAACAAGTCTGGTAGTTGGCCGGCCAACGGCTTGCTCTTAACCTCGTCCAGGCAGGCCACCCACGCGGCAAACGTGGTGACGCCTTGCGCTTCCGCGGCCTTGCAGCCCTCGGAAAAAACAGGGTCCGTGCTGGTTCGCGCTGTCGCCATGGCCAACAGGGGGGACACTACGAGGGAGCTCTCCACTGCAGCCGGCTGGGTCAACGCGATCCCGAGTAGCCCCGTGGTCGCGGTCGTGGTGCTTCGGCGGGCTATGGCTTGGAGCCGGTATAGATATTCCCGTACGCTACGCTCCCAGGGCACCCAAGCCGCAGAGGTGGCGAGCGGAACCGCAGATGTGTGCAGTAGCTTGGCCAGCTCTGTGCTCACCACTTGGCTCTCGACCCCGGGGTCCGGCACGCTGGCCGCGATGATCGCGTCCAACACGCGCGCTAGCGGTAGCGTAGACAGCGCGACGGGAGGCGTCTGGGCCGCCAAGTCCAGTCCTAAGTCCTTGGCCACCTGATGGAGTAGCTCTGGGTCACAGAGGGCAAACACCGTGGTGAGTGTGGCCAGCGACGAGGTCGCAAGGTCGCGCCGAGCCTCAGCGCACGCCTTGAGATCGATTCCTTCGGCCCGCTCCACCGCCGAGTCCGTTAGCACGGGAGCGTACGCCGTGCTGCGGGTGCCCATATTGCTCCTGGCCAGATAACGCTGCGCATGGGCGCATGCCTTTTCTGCAAGCAGAGTTAGGCAGAGTCCCGGCGCATCCTGGAAAGCGTCGATGATGGTAATCCCACCTGCTTTCGTGACTTGGATTACGGCAAAATCGTAAGCAGCTGTTGTGTCTGTGGCCAGACCCAAGGCTAAGCACAGCTCCGGAGACGGTGC
>JAACDH010000208.1 GCA_009936995.1 Rhodobacterales bacterium | reverse complement strand
CGCCAAAGTGCTCGACGGCCATGGAAACGACGTCGCAGAGTTATCTTGCAACTTTGCTTTTCGTCCGCGCTAGCCCAGCAGCCCGTCATCGGGCTGAGGCGATGAGAGCCGTTGGGCAAGGCCCGTATTCCTTTCGTCGCCACCTTGTTGGCGCACCGCTCGCTGCCACGCCCGCTGACTTCCCACCACGCACAAGAACTCCTTTGCGCGGGTAGCAGCCGTATAAAATAGGTTCCTCCGCAACATAATCCCATGCGAGTCATGTAGTGCAAGAAGGACCGCGCGATACTCACTGCCCTGGCTTTTGTGCACCGTCACCGCATAAGCCAGGTCGAGCATATCCAGCTCATCTTTGCCCCAAGGCACCGGTCGACCGTCGAATTCCACCACCAGCCCCTTTGGGGACACCTTGTTAATCCGGCCAACGTCACCATTAAAGACCTCGACGTCGTATCGGTTTCGAGTGCACAGCACCCGATCGCCCAAACGCCAGTGTTGGTCACCTCGCTGCAAGCTGGGTCCTTCTGGATTGAGGCGCGCCTGGAGCTCTTGATTCAGTCGTTGGGTTCCCAGCGGCCCGCGGCGCGTGGGGGTCAGCACCTGAACGTCGCGGAATGGATCGAAACCAAGCGTGGGCAGCCGCTCCTGGACCACCTTTAGGAGTGTAGACAGACAAGCCTCAGCGTCCGGTCGTTGCAAAAAGTAAACGTCATTAAACCCGCTTTTCTCTCCACTCTGAGGAACTAGACCCTGATGGATCTGGCCGGCCGCGGCGACGATGCCAGAGTCTTCACCTTGACGATGAACGGTCTTTAATCGGACCACCGGCACCCGGCCGCTGCGAATGAGGTCGCGTAGAATTTGTCCCGGCCCCACCGACGGGAGCTGGTCTGCATCGCCGACAAGGACCAATGAATACTCTTCGGAGGGCCATGGAAGCGCATCGAGCACTGCAGAGGCCAGGGCGAGGTCCACCATCGAGACTTCATCCACCACAAGACCCGAACCTTCGAGTGGATTCGAGAAGTTCCGCATAAAGCCCATTTCGCCCGGGCGATATTCAAGAAGGCGATGAAGCGTGCTCGCCGTCTGCCCAGTAGCTTCTTCGAGCCTTCGGGCCGCCCTACCGGTTGGTGAGGCCAGCCCCCATACGACCCCCTGTTCGCGAACGATCCGTAAGAGCACTCTTAGCAAGGTGGTTTTTCCCGTGCCCGGCCCACCGGTGATCACCACCACCCCCCCACGCAGCGCCGCCCGCACCGCCTCTCGTTGGATATCGTCGAGGGCGACACCCTCCCAGCGCTCAGCGTTGCGGATGTCTTGCTCGGTAGCAAGAGAATCCTGCGTGACGGCGGAGGTGCGATTAACCAAGTCGCGAGCCACCTGAAGCTCTAGACGGTACCACTCTTCACCCCAAATTCGATCACGACTGGGGTCGTCTTGGGGCTCGACCACCACCCGCCCATCGGCCTCTGCCGCACCAATGGCGTCGTCGAGCGCTTGCGTGGGAACACCGAGGGCGGCGACCGCTGACTTGAGTTCGTTTCGGGCCAAGAAACAGTGCCCATCACCGGCGTCGCGATCGACGATATGGATCACCGCAGCCCGCACCCGCGCTGGATGATCGGGTGGCATCCCCTGCCGCTTCGCCATCTCGTCGGCCGTTCGGAAACCAATGCCGCGAATCTCTTCGGCACGTCGATAGGGCTCGGCCGCGACCACCGCAGCCGCACGGTCTCCGAATCGCTTGCGAATCCGTTCGATAAGCCGCCCCGACAGGCCGAGCCCACGCAGCGTCATCGTCAGCGCGCGACCGGATTCATCTTCTCGCCATCGGGCGCTAATCACCGAAGCTCGGTTACTGCCGATTCCGCTGACTTCGATGAGTCTATGAGGTTCATCGGCGATAACTTTCGGCGTGTGAATTCCAAAGTGCTTGACGATCCTGCCCGCCAGCGCTTCGCCGACGCCCTTGATGCCACTGCTCGCCAGATACAGCTTCATGCCCTCGAGGGTGCGCGGTGAACCTTGGATGTAGCCTGCCGCGCGGAACTGTTGCCCATGAACCGGGTGCTTTTCCCAGCTTCCCTCGAGGGCAACAAAAACGCCCTCCCCACCTTGTATAGCACCAGCCAACGTGCCTACAACGGTGTGCACCGCACCATCAGGGGCCAGCAAGCGAACCACGGCGTAACCGGACTCTTCCGACGCCCAGAGCACTCGCGTAAGGTGTCCTTCGAGCCAGTCCGCCACGCCGTCTCCTTGCTACTCGCCATACTACCGCGCGTAGACCTCGTACTGCTCGGGACGATAGTGCGGCAACGCTCGCACCACGATTCGACGACCCAAATCACTCTCGGTGACCTCGAGGTCGGCGTACTGATCGCTGTACAACAGGTCGGCGATGGCAGGTGTGGTATTTACGTAGATGGTCTGGGCCCCCTTGCTCTTGTGGGCTTCTCGGCGAACTTCGCGGAGGATTTCGTACCCAAGGGTGGAGCGCGAGCGAACGTAACCCGTACCCATACAGGTTGGACAGTCCTCGTTCAGGTACCGGTCGAGGCCCTCTTGCGTGCGTCTGCGGGTCATCTCGACCAAGCCGAGATCGCTGATTCGAAGTACATTTGTGCGTGCACGATCCTCTCGGAGGGCGTCGTGGAGCTGCTTGTACACCTT
>JAACDH010000207.1 GCA_009936995.1 Rhodobacterales bacterium | reverse complement strand
GTAGCCATCGGAGAGAATCATGACCGGGGTCATGTACTTTTGTGTGAGGCGAATGGCCTCAATCGCGATGTCGAAGCAATCGGAGGGCGACTGCGGGGCCAGGATGATCATCGGCGATTCGCCGTTACGACCGTACATGGCCATGAGCAGGTCGGACTGCTCTGTCTTGGTGGGTAGGCCGGTGGACGGGCCGCCACGCTGGACGTTGATGACGACCAGCGGAAGCTCGGTGATGATCGCCAAGCCGATGGCCTCGCCCTTAAGCGCCAGGCCGGGGCCCGAGGTGCCGGTGACGCCGATGGCGCCGCCCCAGGAAGCGCCAATTGCTGAGCAGACGCCCGCAATTTCATCTTCGGCTTGGAAGGTGACCACGCCGTAATTCTTGAACGGCGCGAGGGCGTGCAAGATGTCGGTGGCGGGCGTGATGGGGTAGCTGCCGTAGGACAGCGTACGCTCTGCCAAATTGGCGGCTACGGCGAGGCCGATGGCGGTGCAGGCGTTTCCGGTGATGTTTCGGTACGTGCCGCTGGGAAGGTCGGCCGCGGGTACCACGTAGGTGGTCTGGAAGACCTCGACGGTCTCGGCGTAGGCGTGTCCTGCATGCAGGGCGGTGATATTCGCCTCTTTGTAGGGGGACTTGAACTTGCTTTCGATCCATCGAATGGTGTTGCCCATGTCGCGCTCGTAGAGCCAGTACATCATGCCCAGGGCAAAGAGGTTCTTGCAGCGGTCGGACTCTTTCGTGTTCAAACCGTGCGGCTTGACCGCGTCTCGCGTGAGGGAGCTGATGCCGGCCTTGAGGACTCGGAAGCCATCGAGGGAGCCGTCTTCGAGGGGATTGGTCTCGCAGTTGGCCTTGGCCAAGTCGCCACGCTTGAACTTGTCGGTGTTGACGATGACCAAACCGCGAGGCTTGACGCTGTTTAGGTTGGTGATCAGCGCGGCCGGGTTCATGGCCACCAGCACGTCCGTCTCGTCACCGGGGGTGAAGATGTCGGAGTTGGCGAAGTGCAGCTGGAAGCCCGACACGCCGGCTCGCGTTCCCGCAGGAGCGCGAATTTCGGCGGGGAAGTCGGGGAAGGTGGCGATGTCGTTGCCAGCCAGGGCGGTGGTCAGCGTGAACTGACTGCCAAGCAGTTGCATACCGTCGCCCGAGTCACCGGCAAAGCGGATGACGACTTGGTCGACGGTTTCGGGGGCGGCGCGGTTCATGTGGTCTCCGTTGTCGCGCATGCGCGCAGGAACAGGGTTCGGCCCTAACCGATTCACGGGCACCGTACACCCGATGACGCTGCCTGTTTCGCTCCTTAGACCATTTTTTTTGGGAGGACTGTAAGCCCTCGCCGTCACGAGCAGTTCGATGAACACTGGAGGCTGACATTTAACGTTGGATGATGCGCGAACTACTCACCTTTTCGGCGGTTGTGTGGATGGTCATCACGCCCCAACTTTAGGCCCGTTTGCGGTCGGGCACCTCGATCGATTTACCGCCGATATTGACGGTCGCTGAGCTGCCCGATGTGGGCGGAATGCCTCCTGCGGTCACCGCTGTCACCTTTGGCGCCGCTGTTTCGGTGGCGTACGCGGTGTCCTCGCCGTCGCCCCAGGCCCGGCCGCCGGTCGTCTCCGTGGTGGCGGCGATCGCGCTCAGCCCCCGCTAGACCTCATCGGCGATCGCAGGGCGCAGGACGAGGCTAGCGGGGATCAGCCAGAGGTCTGTCGCTGAGCCGACGAGAACCTTGGTTTCGGGCTTAAAGTCACGGGCGCAACCAGGTCGGCGATCGATTGCCCACAAGTTACTGTTCCGCTGTCAGGTGTCCGTCTACGGACGCGGCGGACCCCTGGAAATCACGTTGAATTGCAAGGACTGCTAAACGGCGGTGCTTCGGCAAGATAGTCATCGGTGGAGACGGCGTACCTACCCGGCGGTCTCTCGGAGGCGCGACCACTGTGAAGGGCGATTGGATCAGTAAAGTGGCAGATGGCGTTGAGGCCCGTGTTCAACGCGACATCGATAATGGTGTACGAACAGACGGCGAGACCGTTGTTTGTGCCTCTGGAATCAGCCCCTCGGGCCCCATTCACCTGGGCAACCTGCGCGAGCTGATGACCACTCACTTTGTGGCCGAAGAGCTCAAACTCAGGGGCCACAACGCCGAACATATCCACTCCTGGGACGACTACGATCGCTTCCGCAAGGTGCCGGTTGGCGTGCCCGACGAGTGGCAGCAGCACATCGGTAAGCCCTTGTGCGACGTACCCGATCCGTCGGGCAAGTTTGCCAGCTACGGCGACCGCTTTCGCACCCAGTTCGAGAATTCGTTGGAACCCATTGGCGTCCAGTGCCGTTGGATTCAACAGTCCAAGAATTACCCGGCCGGAATGTACCGCGCCCAGATGCGCGCGGCCCTTGAGCGCCGGAACGAGATTTTCGACATTCTCAGCCGTTTCCAGACCAAGAAGCTGCAGACGGTGCCCCTCGAAGAGCGTCGCGCCAAGTACTCGCCCCTGAGCGTGTACTCCCCGGTCACTGGCAAGGACATCACCACCGTCCTCGACTTCAACGTCGACGATGGCCCCGTCACCTACCAGTGCCCCGAGGGTGGCGTGATGACGTTCAACCTCGACACGGACGCAACCCTTCACTGCAAACTGAAGTGGAAGGTCGACTGGCCCATGCGTTGGCAATCCGAGCGAGTGGTGTTCGAGCCGGGCGGGTTGGACCACGCGTCTCCGGGCAGCAGCTACACCGTTGGCCGCTCCCTGGCGCCGGCCCTTTTCAACTGGGAAGCGCCCGAGTTTGTGCAGTACGGGTTCGTCGGTATGGGCGGTCGCACTAAAATGTCCAGTTCGGCTGGCGGCGCGGCCACGCCGGATTTTGCGCTTCGGTTCATCGAGCCGTCCCTGCTTCGTTGGTTCTACTTGCGTCGGGCGCCCAAGAAGGCGTTTACCATGGACTTTGGCGTCGATATTTGGCGTTCATACGACGAGTTCGATCGTTTGAGTGCCCGCGTAGGCACCGAGAAGGCCCAGCCGCTGGATGCGGTGGTGATTCAACGGGCAACCCACACCAGCATGGGTCCTATTCCCACACCCAAGCGTCCGATGTCGTTCCGGTTGCTGTCCTCCGCGGCCGATATGACTAATGGCAACGTCGATCAGATCCTCCGCATCGCTCAGGATCACCTAGACGAACAGGTGTCGGCCGACCAACTCGCCCAAGATATGGAGCCTCGACTGGCGTGTGCCTTGGGTTGGGCCATGCACTGCCTGCCCGAAGACGAGCGTCTGCAGGTTCGCTCCGAGCCCGCCCAAGACGTGTGGGATGGCCTCGACGCCGACGTGCAGCAGGCCCTAGGCCTGTTGAGAGACGGTCTTTCCGAGCATTGGAACCTCACCAAGCTGACCGCTCTGGTTTATGGCGTCGCCAAGACGGTTCGCGGTCTGCCCATGGATGCCAAACCGGACCAAGAGCTAAAGACGTTCCAACGTCAGGTTTTTGTGGCCATCTACGACTTGCTCCTTGGCGCCGATACCGGTCCACGCTTGCCCACACTGATGCTCTCTTTGGGTCGGGAACGGGTCTCCAAACTGCTCATCCCGTAGGCCGAAACATACGGGAAACCGCGCGGAAAGAACGGGCTTGGTGACGCTTCGATTTGAGTCCAGAGGTGGCCGATTCTGCGAGCGCTGACTAACGCCAACCGAACAGCAGTAGTGCCCAGGTTGCCATGGCCAAGACGGCCGAGAGTGAGATGACTGCGGCGTTGAGCGATGCGCGGACAATCCAGGAATGCGGTGACCAATCGACGTTCTTGGTGGCCAACACCGACAAGCCAATGAACGCGAACCACAGCGTCGCGAAAGGTGGCGCCAGGTGGCCCGTGTACCAGACGTAGACGCCCCATCCGAAGGGGAGATCGTGGAACAGAAATCCGCTCACCAGAAAGGCCAGGACCGCTGCCACAGGACGCGGAAATCGACTACGCAAGGGGCGGTACACGTAGAATCGTAGGAACCATCCGGTGACAGGATTCCAATTTTGCCAGAAAGATTCTGGATTTTTAGCGCCGAGACTGTCCCGAAACATCAACCACACGAAGTCCCACCCTCGGGTTCCGAGCGTGGCGTGAATGTAGTCTCGAAGTGGTGGAACCGGGCGCAGCATGACGCCTCCTTAGCTCAACCGGGCAGGACGGTGTCGAGTTGAGACCCTGTGGAGGGCTTCTTGAACCATCCGTTCAACTGCTTTGAGTTTGGTTCGTTGCGGATCACGAACGGCTCCGGAGCCTGTCGCCGGCTGCGCTAGGCTTGGCCGTACTGCTTGTAGGCGCTGTGTGCGGCGTCACCATTTTCGGCATGGATGTGCATGGCGTGGGTCCGAAATTGGAACTCGGCGACCGTACCGAGGTTTGTGCGAACGGCCGAGTGCAGGGATTGGTAGCCGTTGGCCTTGGGGTTTGCGATGTAGTCATCGCGTTCGGTGGCGATGACGGCATGCTGGTCTTCGATGAGCGCTCGGGCGATATAGCAGTCCGCCTCGGAGTCTACGCGAATGCGGAGGGCGAGGTGGTCGTAGATCTCTTGAATGCCGATCCCCTTGCGCTCCATCTTGGCGAGCACGCTGTCGGGAGACTTCACCCGGGCGGTGACGGTGGCGTGGATGTGGTGCTCGGCCAGCAGCGCTTCGGTGTGGTCCAGCAGGCCGTCGAGGGCCCTTTGGTCGGCGTCGGCGTGATAGATGGGGTGGAGATCGACGTCGGAGACGGCAGCGTAGGCTGTTGAACCGGCGAGTATTGAGAGCAGCAGGACGCTGTGCAGACGAGACATGATGGGCTCCAGTGATGGCCTTTATCGGCGCGGATTTGGCGACGACAACCCGTTCGTGACGGACTGAGACAACGGGTGAGATGCTGTGGCAAGATCCCGCCCAACAGGCCATCCTGTACTGCTGCCTCGCCGGGCGCTACAATGCCGCTGGAGAATCGGCACTGCCGGCCGCATCTGTCGCCTGTACGCCTGTCATGGCCCGCAGTAGAACCGCGCCCGCACATCTTCGGCTCATCGCAGATTAAGCCCCTTTTATACGTAACAGTCCCTGATTCTATGGAGTCCCTGATGGCAATCGCAGCACTCGCTCTCACTGGCCTCGTCGCCGTCCTCCACTTGCTCTTCCTGTACATGGAGACCGCCGGCTGGCCGCTCATGGGCAAGCGCATGGGGCTGACCAAGGAAGAGGTGGAGACCACGCGTATGTTGGCCGCTAACCAAGGAGCGTACAATGGCGGTTTTGCCATACTGCTCCTCTGGGCGATGGCTACCGGAAACGACCCCGCCGCCGTCGCCTTGTTGGTGTTCATCGCGGTGATGGGGGTGGTGGGTGCCGTTACAGCGAAGGGGACCATTCTGGTCATTCAGACACTTCCCGCCGTTGCTGCAATCGCGGCTTGGCTGCTTCGCTAGTCGGTGTCGGGTTGCCAGATCAGGCGTGAGGCGCGCTCATAACTGAACCATGCCCAGGACCATTTCATAAACACCAGTAGGCGATTACGGTAGGTGACCAGCACCATTAGGTGGATGAAGAGCCACGCCAACCAAGCCAGGGTGCCCGCGAGCTTGATTGGACCAGACTGCATGATGGCGCGACGCCGTCCGATGGTCGCCATTTGACCCTTGTCGAAGTAGGCAAAGGTGGGGCGTTTTTTCTGGCCGAGGTCGGCAATAATGCATTGGGCGACGTGTTTCCCCATGTCTAAGGCCACAGGGGCGGTGCCGGGCAGGAGGCTGTCCCCTTTGGCGTAGTGACAGATGTCTCCGATTGCGAACAGGTTGGGGTGCCCGGGAAGGCTGGTATCGGCCTGGACGATGATGCGTCCGGCGCGGTCGAGCTCGGTGCCGAGCGTTTGGGTGATGGCGGGCGCCTTCATCCCCGCGGCCCAGAGCACGGTCTTGGCGTTGATGCGCTCGCCATCGATGATCACGCCGGCTTCGTCAACCTCGGAGGCCGGTGTGCCCAGTCGCACATCGACCTTGAGCTCGTGGAGCTGTTCGAGCGCCTTTTGCCGTAGATCGGCGGGATACGTACCAAGGACGCTATCGCTCGCCTCCACCAGCACTACCCGAGAATCTGCGGTGTCGATGTTGCGGGAATCAGTTCGGAAGGTGTGTAGGGCGATCTCGGCGATTGCGCCGGCTAATTCCACACCGGTGGGGCCGCCGCCGACCACCACGAAGGTCATCAGCCGCCGCCGCTCGGCTTCGTCTTGGCACCACTCCGCTTGCTCGAAGGCGGCGAGGATTCGCCGGCGGATGTCTAGGGCATCGCGGATGGACTTTAGCCCCGGCGCAACGGCCTCCCAGTCGTCTCGACCAAACCAACTCTGCTGAACGCCCATCGCGACCACCAGGTAGTCGTAGGAGAGCGTTTCCTGGGTGTTGTCACCCAGAATTGTCTGCAGCTGGACCTGCTTTTGATCCGCGTCGATGCGGAGCGCCTCGGCCAAGCGAACGCGCACGTTCTTCTGTTTGGAGAGGATGCTGCGCAGCGGTTCCGCGATGTCGGAGGGCGCCAAGGCGGCTGTGGCTACCTGATAAAGCAGCGGCTGAAACAGGTGATGGTTGCTGCGATCGATGAGGGTGACGCGAACATCGGCGCGCGCCAGGCCCTTTGCTGCAGCGAGACCACCGAAGCCGCCTCCAAGAACGACTACGTGGGGTACCATGGGAGCCTCCAAGAGCCTGCTTAATCATCTGGCCGCGTCCGGAAATGGCGAACTTAGAATCCGTTTAGCGCGTCGACGGCCTCGAAAAGGTCGCCGTGGTCATAGTAGTCCACCATTACGAAGTTGGGCAACTGCCCGGTCTGGTTGCGGCACTCGTCGAGTCGGGCGAAGAGCGTATTGAATCCGTTCACTTCGTCGGCGGCAGCCT
>JAACDH010000022.1 GCA_009936995.1 Rhodobacterales bacterium | reverse complement strand
GGTGGTCTCAACCATCTCGCCAAGGGCTTGCACGACGTTCTCGGACTGCTCCTCGGTCCAAACCGGAATTTGACCTTCGTATCCGAAGTAGCCAGCCGGAGCGGTCACAAGTGTGAGCCCATCCGGGTACTCCGCTCGAAGCCACTTGACAGCTCCAACCAACTGATTGAGTCGGTGGGCGACGTTGACTCGTCCATCGAGGACCGCCTTGCCATTCTCTGTCTCGACGATGGGTTGGATGGAAGCAATCGCACGGCTGTTGCCTCGATCCTCGGGAAGCTCGTAGACCCATATGGTCAGTCCGTCGACCTGTGCTTCACGAACCGTCGCGATAGTTCCGCCCGCAGAAGCTGCAGCGTATCCCTCGGATTTGTCCGTTAACTGAGCGGCACTAAATGCGAGGCCGCCAACATTCTGGGGAGCACCAATGCCATGGGCGCGCCCCTTATAGCTATCGGCACCGCCTGAAGGCTGGTCTAAGCGAGCGAGTTCGAGAATCACCGCCCGGTCGGAGGCGTCAGGCAACTTGATGGTACGCCCATCTTGCGCGACTACGGCGAATGCATCTCCGCCCAAAGCGCTGAACTCACCCAGGTTAATGGGCTCTCCGGTGTCGACGAAACGTTCGATAACACCACGATGCACGTGCCAAACTTCGGACTTGTCCTGCAGGTCTACGCCAATCACGAGGTGTGCATCTAGCAAGTCAGTGACGTGCTCGATAATGCGCTTCTCGAGTGGACGACTGGGCATGCGGACGGTGACGCGAGAATGCAACTCAACACCACCCGCTTCGTATGCCGTTTGTACCTCGGCGGGGCTACTGAACACTCGACCCTCACCGCGAGCAAACTTTCGCTCCCGAGTCAGGTAGTAGGCGCCCAACACGACATCCTGCGACGGCTGAATGATCGGACGACCATTGGCGGGGCTCAGAATATTGTTGGTAGACATCATAAGCACGCGTGCTTCGATCTGCGCCTCGATGGAGAGGGGCAAATGCACGGCCATCTGGTCACCATCGAAGTCGGCGTTGAAAGCCGTACATACGAGGGGATGAAGCCGAATAGCGCGACCTTCGATCAACACAGGCTCGAACGCTTGAATACCGAGACGGTGAAGCGTAGGCGCGCGGTTGAGCATCACAGGATGCTCTTTGATGACTTCTTCGAGGATGTCCCAGACCTCCTCTTGTTCCTTCTCGACCATCTTCTTGGCAGCCTTGATCGTCGTGACATGGCCACGTTCCTCAAGCTTGTTGTAGATGAACGGTTTAAACACCTCCAACGCCATCTTCTTGGGAAGACCGCATTGGTGCAGGCGAAGAGAAGGACCCACAACGATGACGGAACGGCCGGAGTAATCCACCCGCTTACCAAGTAGGTTCTGCCGGAAACGACCTTGCTTGCCTTTCAGCATGTCCGAAAGGGACCGCAACGGACGCTTGTTGGGACCCGTAAACACCTTGCCACGTCGGCCATTGTCGAACAATGCATCAACAGCTTCCTGAAGCATCCGACGCTCGTTGCGAATGATGATCTCAGGCGCGTTAAGGTCTTGAAGACGCTTCAAACGGTTGTTCCGGTTGATCACACGACGATACAAGTCGTTCAGGTCAGATGTTGCGAAACGGCCGCCATCAAGTGGCACCAGTGGGCGCAGATCCGGCGGAAGAACGGGCACGACCTCAAGCATCATGTGCTCGGGTTGATTTCCGGAATCGCGGAACGCCTCAACGATACGAAGACGCTTGGAGTACTTACGACGCTGGGCAGCAGAGGAAGTTTCCTTCATCTCCGTGCGAAGGGTGTCCGCCAACGCGACCACATCAAGCGAAGCGAGCATCTCGCGAACGACTTCCCCGCCCATACCCACTTCGAAAGAGCCGTACCCGAAGGTGCGAATCATCTCTTGGTAATCCTCCTCGGAAAGGATAAATCCCTTCTCGAGTGTGGTCTCACCAGGATCCGTAACGATGTAGGACTCGCAGTACAGCACCTTCTCGAGATCTTTCAGGGAGATGTCGAGCAAATTTCCGATGCGGGAAGGAAGGCTCTTCAGGAACCAGATGTGCGCGACGGGGGTCGCCAAGTCGATGTGACCCATGCGTTCACGTCGGACACGCGCCTGAATGACCTCAACACCACACTTTTCACAGGTGATTCCGCGGTATTTCATTCTCTTGTACTTACCGCACAAGCATTCGTAATCTTTGACAGGGCCAAAGATACGGGCACAGAACAGACCATCGCGTTCCGGCTTGAACGTCCGGTAGTTGATGGTCTCCGGCTTCTTAACTTCGCCATGGGACCAAGAACGAATCTTGTCCGGCGAAGCAAGGCTGATGCGAACCGCGACATAGTTGAGCGGGTTCTTCGGCTTTTCGTACAGGTTGTAGATCTCCCTCACGGCGATCTCCTGGCGGCTGGCTCACGCCCCAAACGGGGCAAGAAGCTGGATGAAATGGGAAACGAGAGAATGAGCATCAGTGACGAAGGACTTCGCGATCTTCGATGAGTTCGACATCGAGCGCGAGTGCCTGCATCTCTTTGACAAGTACGTTGAATGACTCCGGCAAACCGGCTTCAAGAACGTTCTCGCCCTTCACGATGGATTCGTACATGCGTGTACGGCCCGCAACGTCATCTGACTTGACGGTTAGGAATTCCTGCAGACCATAGGCTGCACCGTAGGCCTCGAGAGCCCACACTTCCATCTCACCAAGTCGCTGACCACCGAACTGTGCCTTACCACCCAGCGGCTGCTGGGTAACAAGACTATAGGGTCCGATGGACCGGGCGTGGATTTTGTCGTCGACCAAGTGATGAAGCTTGAGCATGTACATGATGCCCACGGTCACTCGTTGGTGGAAGGCATCGCCTGTACGACCGTCGAACACCAAGCTTTGGCCATCTTCCTCGAGGCGGGCAACACGCAGACACTCAGTGATCTCTGACTCGACGGCGCCCGAGAACACAGGCGTCGCAATGTTGATACCACCCAAGTATTTGCTAGCGAATACCCGAATCTCTTCTACGGAAGCGTCCTTGAGGAAGCTCAGGACTTCATCTTGTTTGACGAAGCACTCGATAAGGTAGCTGCGAAGCTCTTCGGGGCCATTCTCGTCGAGCATGATGCCGATTTGAATGCCCATGCCGCGGCATGCCCAACCAAGGTGGGTCTCAAGAATCTGACCCACGTTCATCCGGGAGGGAACACCGAGCGGGTTGAGCACGATGTCTACCGGACGCCCATCGGACAAGTACGGCATGTCTTCGACTGCCATGATCTTGGAGATCACGCCCTTGTTACCGTGGCGACCAGCCATCTTGTCACCGACTGAAAGCTTACGCTTAATGGCGACGTAGATTTTGACCATCTTGATGACGCCAGGAGGCAGCTCGTCGCCCTTGCGAAGTCGTTCGATCTTCGCGCGGTAACGCTCTTGCAGTTCGTCAATCTTCGCTCGGACTTGGTCCGTAACGCGCCAAACTTCGTCTTCGACGCCGCGGTCTTCGACACAAAGTCGGTCCCACAGGTCGACGGGAAGCGCCCGAAGGTTTTGAAGTTCGTACACATCGCCGGCAGAGATGATTTCGGTATCCGTGTCTGGATTCATCACTGCAGCAGTGGCTTTTTGTCCACTCAATACCCGTGCAAGCGCGCGGAACGCAGATTCACGAAGCGTACGGACCTTTTCATCGCGGTCCCGCTCGATCTTCTTGACCGCCTGGGCCTCGATGTCCATCGCGCGCTCGTCTTTCTCGACGCCTTCGCGAGAGAACACTTGAGCGCCAATGACGGTACCTTCGACTCCCGGGGGAACGCGCAGAGATGTGTCGCGGACATCCCCGGCCTTCTCACCGAAGATGGCCCTCAGGAGCTTCTCTTCTGGAGAGAGTTGCGTCTCGCCCTTAGGCGTGATCTTGCCAACAAGGATGCCACCGGGACGAACTTCGGCTCCTACCCGGACGATACCGGAATCGTCGAGGTCTTTCAGAGCCTCTTCACCGACGTTCGGGATGTCACGGGTGACCTCTTCCTTACCAAGTTTGGTGTCACGTGCGGACAGTTCAAACTCTTCGATGTGGATGGTCGTGTAGTAGTCATCCATCGACAAACGTTCGGAGATAAGGATGGAATCCTCGAAGTTGTACCCCATCCAAGGCATGAACGCGACGACCACATTTTGGCCAAGAGCGAGCTCGCCGCGATCCGTCGCAGGACCATCGGCGATGACCGCACCGGCTTCAACACGATCGCCAGGACGAACCACTGGACGCTGATTGATGCAGGTGTTCTGATTCGAGCGTTGGAACTTGGTCAGACGATAGATGTCGACGTCGGCGCCGATTTCGTCGCCACCGCCCTCATCCGTCTTCACCACGATCCGAGAGGCATCCACACTTTCGACCACACCGTCCCGCTTACAGGTGACGGTGACGCCTGAGTCACCAGCCACAACTCGTTCGATACCGGTGCCCACCAGCGGAGCCTCGGTGCGAACGACCGGCACCGCTTGGCGCTGCATATTGGCGCCCATGAGCGCGCGGTTTGCATCATCGTTCTCAAGGAAGGGAACCAGGGAGGCCGCGACACTGACCAACTGGTTCGCTGACACATCCATCAGGGTTACTTCGCTGGGGTCGGCCATCACGAAGTCGCCACCACGGCGGGCGGGCACAAGCGCGCTGGTGAAGCGGCCCTCGGCATCCATCGGCGCAGCGGCCTGTGCGATGACGTTGCGATCGCCGCGAGCATCGCGCTCTTCGTCCATCGCGTCCATGAACAACGGAGCGTCCTTCGACACCACGCCACCAGAAACCTGGCGGTAAGGAGTCTCGATGAATCCGAACTCGTTGACCTTGGCGTACACCGACAAAGAAGCGATCAGGCCAATGTTCGGACCTTCAGGCGTTTCAATGGGGCAGATGCGACCATAGTGAGTGGTGTGAACATCGCGGACATCGAAACCGGCACGCTCACGGGTGAGACCACCTGGTCCAAGAGCCGACAGACGACGCTTGTGGGTGATCTCAGAGAGCGGGTTGGTTTGGTCCATGAACTGGGACAGCTGACTGGAGCCAAAGAACTCTTTTACGACGGCGCTGACCGGCTTGCTGTTGATGAGATCATTCGGCATCAAAGCCTCGATCTCCGACAGGCTCATTCGTTCCTTGATCGCTTTGCCCATGCGGTCCAGACCCACACGGTACTGATTCTCGAGGAGTTCGCCGACCGCACGCACACGACGGTTGCCCAGGTGGTCAATATCGTCGACGATGCCCTTGTTGTTCTTCAAGTCGATCAGGTACTTTACAACTTGTAGAATGTCCTCACGGGTGAGGGTCGTTTGGTCAAGGGGAACTTCGAGGCCCAATTTGTGGTTGAGTTTATGGCGGCCAACCCGTGAAAGGTCGTAACGCTCGGCATTAAAGAACAGGTTCTCGAAGT
>JAACDH010000206.1 GCA_009936995.1 Rhodobacterales bacterium | reverse complement strand
GTTCCCCAGCAAAAACCACCCGGCCGTCTCTTACTGAACGGATAGGCGAGCCCTGAGGCGCGGCGATGTCCATGCCGCTGTGGTGAGCCCGCTTTCCGTGGATGGGGTCGGATCGCCAACCGTAGGCGCTGCTGACTCGACCTTCGGTGGGCAGTCCTCCTGGCTTGACCTCGTTGCGGAAGTCAGACGGCAAGACGGTAGGCTGGTGCTGGTGCTCGAGTTGGGTGAGGATGTGCTTGGACAATCCCAATCCTCGACCGGCGGTAAGGCTGTCTGCGAGTGCCTCCTGGAAGACGCCGTCAAACGCTTCGAGGGTGGGACCCGAGAACATCGAGCTGTTCGCGAGGGACTTGTGTACCTCTGCGACCAGCAACTTCGTAAATACCTTCTCGAATTGTTTTGCGACGGCTTCTTTGTCGTTCTTGTCGACTTCGACCCCAGCCGGAGGCTGGGCGAGAGGAGCAAGGGAAGTTAGTTCCATGGCTTCCTCCGTTCCTGGGGCCAGAAGACCCGGTTGCCGCCGGCGCGTTTGGCGCGGTACATCTGTCCGTCCGCCTGATGAAGGAGGACCTCGGGATCAATTGGATGATGGGACGTGCAGCCACCAAAGCTGGCGGTGACCATCAGTTGGGCGCCCTCAAGGGTGGTGATCGTGGTGTTTGCGAGTTGCTCTTGGCAGGCGGTGGCCACTTTGAATGCCACCTCTTGGTTTGTGTTGGGCAGGAGAATGCCGAATTCCTCGCCTCCCAAACGTCCGAGAAGATCGTCAGGGCGAATAATTTCAGCGATACACTCTGCGACTGCACGCAAGACGATGTCTCCAGCAGCATGACCGTGGTTGTCGTTTACGACCTTGAACGAGTCGATGTCGAGCATGACGACCGAGATGGGTCGTTGGTTTTCCGCGCAGATCTTTGCGGACATCTGGAGTTTATGGGTGAAGAACCTACGATTGGCCTGTCCGGTGAGGTCGTCGATGGTGGCCATTTGTTGGAGCCGAGAGTTGCTGATCTCCAACTGGCGGGTGAGCCGTTGTTTTTCTTCGAGTAGGGCCTCGAGCTCTTGTGTGACGTGTTCGTAATGGTGGGTGATCTGTACGATCGACGCGATCGCTTGCCCGACCATCTCGGACACACTGTCGCCGTCGCCTTCGGGTAAACGGTAGTGGTCGGCCACTAGGGGCATTTCGCTCTCGATCTGCAAGATCAGCTTTTCCAGATGCAAGGGAGAGCGAGAAGCCAATGAGGTGAGGGAGGTTGCTGCGCGCCCCACCACGTCGGTATCGGTTGGCGCGATGAAGACGTCGGCGAGAAGATCAGCCGTTCGTGCCAGCTCACATAGACGCTTGGCTTGGCGGCTCAATCCTTTCGGAGTCTCGCCGTGATGGTTCGCTACCGCGGTGACGATGTCTTCAGGGAGTCCCCAGACCTTGGCGATTTCGGAGAACAGGTCGGCATGGCTGATGCCGACTAGGGCTTGCTCCGTTTCGATCCTTATGTCCGCGGGTAAATTCTGCACTGCGGTGAGTCCAGCTGACGCATGGGGCCACATGGCGGCCATGAGAAGGGTGCCACTGTCCTGAATAAGGCCTACGGTGAACATTTCCCAGGGATCTTCGCAGCCTGCCTCGCGTCCCAGAACGAGCGCGGCAGTGGCGCGTCGTAGGGCATGGGTCCAGAACAGATCGCCGTTGAATTCGCCGATGTCGACATCGGCAGCCACAGCGCGCAGCACATGCGCAACAGCGTGGTTTCGTACCACACGGGCGCCGAGCATCAAGACGGCCTGTTGACCACTGCGGATGGTACGGGGTGGACTGTTCCAGGCGCTATTTGCGACCCGAAGAAGCTCGATCACTAGTCCGGGCTCTGCGCAGACCAGGAGGCTGAGTTTGTGTAGGGATACGTCCGGTTGTTTGCACGCCTGAAGCACCATGTTCAGTCCAGCCGGAGGGGACGGAAGCTGTTTTAGCTTCATCGCGATGGGCCTGGTGGGCTTTTTGGGCTCGGGCAGTTTCATCCGATTGAGCCCATGCTACTGCGTCACGATTTCTGCGTGTAGCGCACCTGAACTGCGCATCGCCTGAAGAATAACGATGAGTTCACGAGGTTTGACACCCATATCGTTCAGAGCGGCCACGAGCTCCCCGATGTCGATGCCCTCGACCAAGACCAATTGACCTTCTTCTTCGTTGGCGGTGATAATCGAGTTGCTTACGGCGGCGGTGGTGCCGCCACTGGAGGGTCCCGGTTGTGACACGCCGTTGGCGCGTCGAACTTCGATGGTCAGTCCGCCGTGGGCAACCGCGACCGCGGAGATCTTCACGTCGGCGCCCATCACCACGGTTCCGGTCCGTTCGTTGACGACGATTCGGGCAGGTGTGTCGACCGTGAGGTCGGTGTTCTCGATCATCGCTGCGAAGCCGGCAAAGTTACCGGCGAACGACTCGGGCAGCACCAGGTTGATGGTGGACGAGCTCTGGGCAGAGGCCACCGTTTCGCCTTCGAACTGCGCGTTTACGGCGTCAGCCATCCGCATTGCTGTGGTGAAGTCCGATTTGTGTAGGATGTAGTCGATGTTAGTGAGTGCTGTGTAGTCCACCTGATTGGGGACCTCGATCTGCACGATGGCGCCGCCGCTGATGAGACCGACGGTCGGTTTGTTCTTTCGGGCTCCGCCGCCGTTTGCGCCTACCGTGAAGCCGCCGACGATCAGAGAACCTTCACCCACCGCGACGATGTTTCCCATCTGGTCGGTTAGCGGTGTCCACAGCAGCATGCCACCTTCGAGGGATGTTGCGTCGCCCGTGGATGCGACCGTAACATCGAGCCGTGAGCCGGGTCGTGTGTCGGGCGGGAGGGTTGCCGAGACCATCACCAAGGCGATGTTGCGTGAGCTCAGATCCTCGAGGTTCATGCTGATGCCGACCGCTCGGAGCTTATTCGCTAAGGTGCGCAGTGCGGCGATATTTCGCGTAGAATCTCCGCTTCTCTGCAGGCCGACGACAATGCCGGCTCCCTCAAGTTGGTTCTCGCGGATGCCGTAGAAGTCGCCAATGTCTTTCGCACGAGTCGCATTAGCGACGCTGCTGAACAGCAGCATTCCGGCGATGAACAGAGCCTTCATTAAAACCTCACGGTAGGTAATCGGTTGCGGATCCCTCTTGTTGAGGCATTTATGAAAGGAGATCGCCTTGATGCCAGGTTGTTCTAGAAGGGCCACAGGAAGTCGAGCACCCGGGAACCCCAACCGGGGCCGTTCGCTCGATCGCTGACGACGCCGTTGCCGGTCATCTCGAACTTGGACTTAGCGAGCAGATCGCTCTGCACGGTGTTGTCCATCTGGATGTCTTTGGGCCGAACAAAGCCGTCGACCACCAAGTATGTGGTCTCGCGGTTGATGGTCAGCTCCTTGTAGCCCCAGAGATGCAGGTTTCCAGCGGCATCGATCTCGAGTACTTCACAGGTAATTACAGCTTCGACCTCGGTTCCTCGGCCCGTGCTGCCGCTGCCCGAGACCTCGGCGCCGCTGCTTAGGCCCATGTTGATGCCGCCGTCCATGTTGGGATGCGCGGCTTGGAGCGTCTTCTCTGCACCAAAGAGCGAGGCGATCTCGGCGTTGCTGGAGCTGGCCCGACTGGTGTCGGTGGAGGCGTTGGAGTTGGTCCAGTTGCGTTCGTAGACGCGGACGGTGACGAAGTCGCCTACGATACGAACATTGCCCTCCATGCCCATGAGCGTCTGGGCGATGCGGGGATCCCACAGACCGCCAGGGGGTGTGGAGGGTGCAGCGACGGCTTGGGAGTTTACAGCTGGAGGCTGCGGAGGGGCGGCGTCGTCGCTAGAGCGATTGCGTCGCGCTTCGGCGGGGGCGGTGAGAGCCAAGGCGAGAACTGTGATCAGCACGGTCCGTTTCATTGGATCTCCACGAGGCCAGGTTCGGTGAGTACTCCCCGAATGGCTGTTTTGGTGACTTGATTGGCGACCTGAATGGTGTCGCCGATGCGGCCGTCTTGAAGCAGCTGGCCGGGTGCCGAGAGTGTGAGTGTACCGCGGCGTAACAAGATGGTGACTTGGTCTCCGCTGTGGGCGGCGACGGGTTTGTGTACCACCAAGTTGGTGATCGGGTCGCCCTGAGCGAGAACTACGCTTGCGGTCCACTCCCCGTCATGGACTGGCTTTCCGGCGGAGAAGGCTGGTAGTCGACCTTCGCCAAACTGAACGGGCTCTCCGCGTAGGGTGTTTGTGAGCGCGACAGGTCCGATGACCCAAACGGTAAGTTTTGGCTGAACCGTGAGCCGAAATTGGTCCGTGGGTGTGGTGACCGTGAGCCTCACGGTGGGGCGGCGACGACAGGGGTCTCCCTCCCATCGCAACTGAGTGGCGTTGGCCAGAGCAGCAGGGCGGACCCCAAGGAAGTCCACCTGGACTTCCTCTGCGCCGCACGTCTCGGCGACCCAGTCTATAAGCGCGATCTCGGCTTGCTCGGCAGGTGGCGGAAGAACCGGAATCATGCGTTACCGGCGCAAGTTTGCGGCCACTTGCATGGCCTCGTCTGCAGCTTGAACGACCTTCGAGTTGAGCTCGTACGAGCGCTGGGCAGTGATCATGTCGATCAACTCTTCGGCCACGTCGACGTTCGAACTCTCAAGGTAGTACTGTATCATCGCGCTGCTACCATCGTTGACGACCAAGGGATCCCCGGACTGGGGCGTCTCGGCGTAGGCGTTGGAACCCAAAGACCGCAGACCCACCGGATTGATAAAGTCCACCATCTCGATGTTGCCAATGCTGGTGTAGTCGATGTCGTCAGCTAGTCGAACCTGCACGGTACCGTCTTCTTGGATGCGGAGATCGGCGGTCTCGTCGGGGATGTTGATGTTGCCGTACATCTCCAAACCGCTGCTGTGGCGGAGCGTACCCTCGCCGTCGATCGAGAGGGTGCCGTCGCGGGTGTACACACGCTCACCATAACTGTCCTCAAGCACCATATAGGCTGACCCGTTGATCGCCACATGGGTTGGAGACCCCGTCTCTTGGAGTGCGCCCATTCTGTGATCGCGCTCCAAACCAGCGAGGCGAACGCCGCCACCCACTTCCGAGCGACCGAGCACCTCGCCTTTGCCGCCCGAGGTGACCTCTTGGTACAGCAAGTCTTCGAATGCCGCCCGGGACTTCTTGAAGCCGGTGGTGGAGATGTTGGCCATGTTGTTGGCGATACTGTCCAGGCGCACTTGTTGTGCTGCCATGCCAGATGCGGCGACATAAAGCGCTTTCATGCTGCTCCTCCGATCTCGTAAAGTCTTGCGTCTGCTTCGTCGCTAGCCTGTATGACCTTTTGGAAGGCCTCGAAGGTGCGGCTGGCCTGGATGAGCTCTACCATGGAGCGCATTGGGTCGACATTGGAGTTTTCGAGTGCTCCTTGGAGAACCCGAGGCTGGCCCTCGGCCATCTCTCCAACAGGTCTCCACAGATTTCCGCCCTCTTGGACGGCCTCACCGCGAACGAGCGCTAGCTGGTCGAGTTCGCCCGTTTCGCTACCAAAAACCTTGCCCTCGTCGGTGATTTGAAGGCGCTCTCCGGGTGGAATCTGGATGGGGCCGCCCTGACCCAACACTGGGTACCCCTGGCCGTTGACCAAGGTGCCTTCTGGGTCCAGCCCGAATCGACCGTCGCGCGTGAGTCTTTGACCGACGGGCGTCTCTATGGTGAACCATCCCAACCCTTGAAGAGCGAGGTGAGTTGGGTTGCCGGTCTGTTCGAGGACCCCGTCAACGTGCATACTCCGAACTTCGTCGGGCGTGGCGTACATTTGCCCGTTGGGGTCTAAACTCTCGGGGCCATCGGGGCCAATGGCGCGAAACACCATCCGTGAGCTTTTGTAGCCCGTGGTGTTCACGTTGGAGATGTTGTTGCCGACCACCTCGATCTGTCTCCACGCGGAACGTGCTCCCGAGAGCGCGGCGTATATCTCGCGGCTCATTCGCTCATCTCAAGCTTGTCCAGATCGGAGGGCTGAATCAACGGTGCCAAGCGCTTGTGCAGGCGACCGCGGGCGGCGCTGAGAATCTGAGAGATTCGGGAAACGGTGACGCCGTAGACCGCGGCGATCTCGGCCAACGACATGTCGCGACCGTAGTACATGAGTACGCTCTGACGCTCGCGCTCGGGCAGGGTAGAGATGGCAGCGCGAAGTTGGCTGCGGACCTCACTCACGACCAGTCGTTCGCCGGGCGTGGCGGAGTTGCCCATGAGAATCTCGGCCAGCGGGCGTCCACCTTCATCGGTGTCGTCGAGAGACACGTGCGAGACGGTTTTCACTCGGTCGACTACCGCCCAATACTCGTCGAGCGTGATCTCCATCTTGGTCGCCACCTCTTCTGGGGTGGGCTCGCGGCCCTGTTTGCGGCGACAAGCTTCTTGGGCTTGGTCGACGCGACGGGCCATCAGGCGGCGCCGACGGCTGAAGGTGTCGTGGGTGCGCAGGGCGTCGTACATGGCGCCACGGATGCGAAACTCTGCATACGTGGAGAACTTGATTCCTCGCGATTCGTCGAAGCGATCAAACGCCTCTAGAAGTCCTATGGCGCCCCAACTCATGAGGTCCTCGAGCTGGACCGCGGCGTCACGGGGCAGTCTATCGGATACGCGACGAGCTACAAGATCTACCTTGGATTTGAACCGGTAACAAGCCTCTTCGCGAGTTAGATTCTCCACTCTGCGAGAATGCTTGTTTGACTTGTACGCCCTGTGCAGCACGTCCGGCCTCCTGTAGCTTACTTAACCATCAACGCAATCGGCAGGTTTTGATTTCTCTTGAGAGAAATTTCACGGTGCGCCTGCTTGATGGTCGATTTCACGTCGTCGCTCCGAGCTCGATAGTGCCCACTGCCCGCAGCTGTGCCGTGGGCATTAGCTCTGCGGACGAGAGGACCGTGATGCGGGGCAGTACTCGCTCTAGCATCCTTCGCATGGCCCCTCTAGCCAGGGGAGGGCAGAGCAAGACCGCTTGGCCGCCGCCGCTGTATTGTTCGCTGAGGTCGCGCACCTGGACGATCACGTCTCGAGCCACGTCGGGGTCGAGGATGAGGTTGGGGGCGTTGCCGTCGTTACTGGTCAGCCCGCGCAGAATAGCGGTCTCGGCGGTGGAGCCGAGTTGGATGCAGTGGATAGCTCCGTCCTCGTCCATGAAACGACGAGTGATGTGTCGGGACAGTCGCTGGCGGACGAACTCGGTGAGGACGTCGGGGTCGCTGGTGCGACCGGCGTAGTCCGAGAGCGCTTCGATAATGGTCTGTGAGTCCCGTACACTCACGTCTTCTTTGACGAGGTTGCGGAACACCTTGAGCAAGGCTTGGCGGGGGAGTCGATCGGGCACCAGCTCTTCGACGAGACGCTTGTCTACTTGGGAGATCCGCTCGAGCGTGTCGTCTAGTTGTCTGCCGTCGAGGAGCTCGTGGCCGTGGACCTGAATCAGCTCCACCACGTGGGTAGACAACACGGTGGGTACATCTACGACGGTGAACCCGAGCTGCTGGGCCTTGAGCACATGGCCGTCTAGGATCCACCAAGAGGGAAGGCCGAAAACGGGGTCGGTGGCCTCGATGCCCTGGAGCTTGCCGAATGCGGTGCCCGGGTCGAGGGCGAGGTGTTGGCGCGGAAACAGGATGCCGGTTCCGATCTCTTCGCCGCGCAACAGGATGCGGTACTCCCCGTTGCCGAGCGCTAGGTTGTCGCGCAGGTGAACCGGTGGAACGACCAGGCCCAAGTCTTGGGCGAACTGGTTTCGGATACGCTTGATCCGCTGAAGTAGCTCGCCCCCGTGCCGCTCGTCTACCAAGTACAGCAGGTCACCGGCGACCTCGATGGCCAGTGGCTCGACCGGAAGTAGGTCCTTGGGCGTGGGCTCTCTGGCAGGTTCAATTTCTTCGGGAAGCGGGGCGTCGGTTTGGGGCTCCACATTCCTCCAAGTCCAGGCGAGGTAGCCGATGCCGCTACCGAGCGTGAGGAAGGGAAGGCGTAGGCCGGGGATCATGGCCATTGCCAGCAGGCATGCGGAGACGAGGGCGAGGACTCGAGGGTTGTTGAGCAGCTGGCCGCTGATTTGGCGGTGCAGCGACCGACCTTGGGTGTCGTTCACCCGGGTGACCAGGATACCGGCCGCCGTCGAGACGATTAGCGCCGGAACTTGACCGGCGAGGCCGTCGCCGATGGTGAGCAGCACATAGGTCTGCGTGGCTTCGGCGAGGCCCATGTCGTTTTGGAATACGCCGATGAAGGCGCCCCCGAAGATGTTGATCAAAGTGATGACGATACCGGCGATTGCGTCGCCTCGAATGAACTTACTGGCACCGTCCATTGCGCCGTAAAAATCCGCCTCTCGGGTGACCTCTGCTCGGCGGTTGCGGGCGACGTGTTCGTCGATGAGCCCGCTGTTGAGCTCGGCGTCGATGGCCATCTGCTTGCCGGGCATGGCGTCCAAGGTGAACCGCGCGGCGACTTCTGCCACCCGACCAGAACCCTTGGTAATGACGACGAAGTTGATAATCACCAGGATGGTGAACACGATGGCGCCGACCACGTAGTTGCCGCCAACGACGAAGTCGCCGAAGGCCGCGATGATTTGACCTGCAGATCCTTCGCCTTCAGCGCCGTTGAGAAGTATCAGCCGGGTGCTGGCTACATTGAGGGCGAGGCGCAAGACGGTCGCGACCAAAAGCAAGGTTGGAAAAACCGAGAACTCGACCGGTTTCTTGGCATATAGCGAGGCAACGAAGAGCAACAGAGACAAAGAGATAGAGCTGGCCAGCAGCATATCGAGGATGAATGGAGGTAATGGTATCAACATTATGGCGAGCAGTGCGAGGACACCGGCGGCAAGGACGGAGTCACCCTGCTCGGATATTCGCTCGATTATGGTCTTGGTCTGCGTTGCCATGTGGAGTCCCCGGGGCCGAAATCGGACAGGTGGTGCAAAACTTTAGGATCCAATTTGTTCGCCTCAAGAGAAAAGGGATCATACCGATTGGGCGTAAGTAGGAGCCCGAATGTCCGCGACCCCCGAGCTGGTTCAACTCATTGAAGCCGCGTCCTCCCCGAATGCCTTGGTGAGCAAGCTCTCGGGCATGGTGCTGGGAATTCCTGGCTTAGAAG
>JAACDH010000205.1 GCA_009936995.1 Rhodobacterales bacterium | reverse complement strand
CCGCTCGGTGGAGGGCAAAGGGAGGCGGAGGAGGAGGGTTGTTTGATCCTGTTGGTTTGGTTCGGTAGCGGAAGTCCGCTCGGTGGAGGGCAAAGGGAGGCGGAGGAGGAGGAGGGACAGAAAGAGGTGGAGGAGCAGGGAGGGACGTGGAAGAGGAGGAAGGAGGAGGCGGGCGGGGGTCGGGAATGCAAGACCCCGAGCGAGCACGATCATAGGGCCTTTCGAGGCCGAAGCTCCAGGCAGGGGAGCAAGGATGCCTCGAGAAAGGGAGTGGGGGCAGGGGCGTGGGGGAAGTGGTTGTCGCGCCGCGGACGGCGAAAGAGCGGTCGCGCCGCTGCTGGCGGTGGGCGCACCGCGCCCTCAGCGGCGCTTGCCCACGGAGCCGTGCTCGACGGTCTCGAAAGACTTGTTCGTCTCGCGGGAGCTCTCCTGCTGGTCCTGGTCGCCCTGGTGGTCGTGCGTGTTGCTCGCGTGCTGCTGGTTCCCACGCGTGCTGCTGCTGCTGGTCGCGCGCTGCTGGCGCTGGTCGTCGTGGGAGTCGTCCCAGTCGTAGCGCTTCTTGTCGTGCTGCTGCTGCTGCTCGTCGTGGGAGTCGTTCCAGTCGTACGTCTTGTCGTAGCGCGTCTTGTAGTCGTAGTGCTTGTCCTCGTCGTGGTCGCCGTACTCGGTCGCGATCTGCTGCTTCACGTTGTAGCTAGTGGAGTGGCCGCAGCTCGGCGACGAGTCGGGCACAGGCCACGCCACTGCGACGTGCAAAGCCCAGTTCGGGTTCACGGCCCAGTTGTCGGGCAGCAGCTTCACGTACTTCGGGTCCTCGTTGAGGCGGAAGCTCTCTGCGAACGCGTCGCCGTGGACGCCGTGGATCACGAGCTTCGCCGTGTCGTCGGGGCCGAACGCGGCGCGCAAGCTCGACACTTCGGCGAGTAGAGTCTTCTTCACGTTCAGCACGTCGGGGAACCATCCGAAATCCCCACGGAAGCTGAGCGGGAAAGCGAATGGGATCCACGGCCTCCAGTCTTCCATCCAGACCCAGCGCTGCGCCCTCGGCACGTCGTCGATAACGACGGTGGTGTCCTTCTGACTCATGTCGGCTCTCGGCGCACGGGTAGTTCACGTCGGGTAGGGCGCGTCGGGTATGGCGCGCGGGTAGATCACGTCGGGTAGGGCGCTCGGGCAGGGCGCTCGAGAGCGCTCGAGGAAAGATGGCTACGTAGGAAGGATGGACACCCAAAAAGGGTATCTAACATTGTGGTTTTTACATTCCCTGCCCCCCCCCCCTTTGGGCTCGTCGCTGGGCGAGGATGGTGATGGCGATGACGATGTATTGGTGATGATGATGGTGATTGTTGATGATGGCGGTGACGATGAGGATGGTTGGGCGAGGATGGCGATGGTGATGGCGATTGTTTTGAACTGCGACAGTACTCAACGAAGCACAGTGTACTCGTCCCTGCCATCCATGTACCAAGCATTTGCTTCGTACGCTTCGCGAACAGAAGCAGCGGCCAGTGACCGCGACAACCTATACCTGCCACTCGAGGCTGTCCTGCCACCTATCACATCCATCAGCCTCAAAATCAACACGTATTGGTTTGCCTCCAGGGCACACCCAGCAACCATGCCGACGTATTGGCCAGAAAACACAATGTCGTTGATATAGAACTCTTTGCCATCAAGTCGCACGCCCCTGGCGATGGCGGCAGCGGGGTAGTCTGGCAAGGACCTTCGGGGGCCAATGAGGCCGCTCGTGAAGTGCAACCCACCTTCGGCCAATTGATTAAACTGCTTGGTCAACAACGAGCATGCTACCGACCTCTCCCAGACTTCCGTGTTCTTGATTGCCTCCGCAACCTGTTTCACGCGTAGGTTCAGGCGTTCAACGACGAACATGTCTATGACGCCTTCGTCTCTGACGAACTGCCCAGGCACGTGAAAACACATGTGGTGTTTTGGGAGCACCAGCCCAGTGCCATAAGCCCTTTGATGAGCGTTGCCGTAGGCTGTCAATGATCTCTGCAACTCCATCGAGACCACGAGGATGTCTTGCTTCTCGCATCGTTTCGCCTCCAAGCACAGGTCGAGAACCTTACATGATGCCTCGAAGGAGATGCGCTCCAAAGCAACGCGATCGTCATTCATCAAGTTCTTCTCGATGTGGTGCCGCATCACACAGTACAAGCTCAAGTACTCGCTCGCCTTGGCTATCACCAGCTTCTTCGTCTCGTTGTGATCCGAAAAGGCGTTGTGTAATTCTGACGTTTTCACCCCCCTGCGCTTAGGGAAACACCAGTCGCACCTCAATAGATCCCTCCAATCCACAAAATCCATCCCAATGGACTTGCAGGCGGTACTGAACAGTGAGCATTCCCGTGAGAAAACACCGTGCGCCAGGAGGTTGTGAACCCAGTCCGTGCGGATCACAGCGGGGAAGTCGATCACCTGGGTGAGGGGCTCGTTGAGCAGCAAACTCCACGGGTTTGGGTTGAAGCCAACCCCCTGCACGACCTCCGTGAACTCACCTTTCGTAATCTCGTCTCTAAGCCATTGTGCCTTGGTCAGCACCAACATGTGCATAACGCCGACCAGGGTGTCCTGATCGGCTGGCTTGAACTTGTAGGGGTCGGTACAAAAAATGTTCACGTGGCCCCTGAGCAATGGGATATCCTTCTTCCAGACATTCGAGCATAGCAAGCATGGTCGATGCGATGAAGTCCCGCCCCAGTCAAACGTTAACCTGAGGCCGTCAAGGTCGGTCAAAATCACAGCGACGTTGGCGAAGAGCATGAACGTTCGCCCGCGTAGCTGGAGCGGGCAGCCAGCTTTCAAAAACGAGAGATCGTCGAGTAGAAGCATCTCCAGTAGGATCCCAAAGAGCCTTGGCCAGCCCCCGATGACATCGGTCAGCACGTGGTTCCTACACGTCGCAATTGTAAGCCACGTCATCTCGTGGGACAGAGCCGAGGTGCCGACCTCGAGAAAGTTGATTGACACTACCATGGTCTTTCGCCTGTTCTTCGGCTTCTTTTTGTCGCCAGTTGTGAACTCGTCCAGGCCGATTACCAAACCCCATGGTTTATCGGGGCCGCACGGCGAACGCTCTGCAGCACTCGCATACAGGTCCTGCAGCTCAGCGGAGCCGCCAACCATCTCCTGCAGCAACAACAGTGGCTGCGTTATCTCCCATGTAAACGTGCCGCCGCTCTCCAGCGGTAGCCCGAACGTTCGAGAAACTTAGT